>JBFHIK010000007.1:0-19283 GCA_041596555.1 Methanosarcina sp. | reverse complement strand
CGCCTCAGTTTAAGGCTCTAAGGATGCCGGTTAAACAGTCCTGAGAGGTAGGGACAGTGCTTGCATCGTTAAACCTTTCCATATCAGATCGAGAGGAGGACGGATTCCGGAATTGACTCCACAATTCGGATACGCATTACCCTACGTATGTAGGTGGGGAGTGTTTTTCTCACTCCCATTACATTAATAAAAAACGAATTCAACAGAGCAGGATGGGGAAGATTACGCATTCCTCCCACAGCTAAAGCAACGGGTATCCTGCTTATTTTTTCATGAAAGATTTGGAGGGGAGTGATGGTAGCCTATAAATGTTTTACACTCAGGGTACTGGCAGTTTTTGTTTTGATCCTGCTTACGGGCTCGACAGCCGTGGCCCTATCTCATGGGGAAACTACCGAAACCAGTGAAATGAATCAGATCAGCAACTCTGACGATAATAAATATGTTTCTCAGACGCATACTATTGTTTTAATCAATAATTCCTTCAGTTCTGAAATAACAGAAATAAACCAGTATGATACTGTTGTATGGCGCAACCTGAACAGGCCAAAGAGGACCTTTGTCCTTGTAGGAGAGGACGATCTATGGGAAGATTTTAACCTTGGTTATGGCCGATCTTTTAAGTATACCTTTAATGAAACCGGAACCTTTGATTTCAGCATTAAAGGTGAAAAAGGCCTGCAAGGTTCAGTTGTGGTGAGTGAATCCGGGGAAACTACCGGAGCTCCACTATCGGAAAGAGAAACCAGTCCGGTACAGCAGGAGGAAACTACCGAAACCAGTGAAATGGATCAGGGCAGCACCTATGAAGAAAACAAGTCTGTTTCTCAGACACATACTTTTGTCTTAATCAATAATGCCTTCAGTCCTGATATTGCCGAAATACACCAGTATGATACAGTTGTATGGCGCAACCTTAACAGGCCAAAAAGGACCTTTGTCCTGGTAAGCAATGACAAGCTCTGGGAAGATTTTTCTCTTGGTTATGGCCGATCTTATAAGTATACCTTTAATGAAACCGGATCTTTTGACTTCAGCATTAAAGGTGAAAGAGGCCTGGAAGGTACAGTTCTGGTTAAATCCAGAGAAACTGCAGGAGGAGCTCCATTATCGGAAAGAGAAACCACACCTCAGGAGGAAGAAGGGGCTACTCCCACACCTACCGAGGAAGTAACTCCTGCGCAGAGGGCAGCAGATATACCGAGTTCCACAGTATTGATACGTGGATCTGTCTTTTACCCGGAGACTCTTGAGATCAACAAGGGGGAAGCCGTAGTCTGGAATAACCTGAACAGGCCCAAACGCACATTCACGCTGATAAGTGAAGAGGGACTTTTCGAGAACCAGGCCGTTGGTTATGGAAGAATCTTTACATATACCTTTAATGAATCCGGAGAATACACTTTTAAGCTGGATGAGATTCCTGGTTCAGAGTTCATTCTAACAGTGAAATAAGAGAAATAAGAGAAATCACTCTGTGAAGTAAGAGAAAAAGAACGAATAGCAAATATGGATCTCTGGCTGGTAAGTGGCTCAAACTGAAGCTAATTCAGGTAAAAATGGGAGTCAGCCTTTCCAGAAGGGAACCATTTTTTGATAATTTTACTTTTTTTATTAACCTGCATCCAAAAAATATCTCTCAAAGGTATTGTGAGGGTTGTTTAGATTCAGAAAGGAGATTTTAAGGCAGGAATTGTTTTATTTTAGCTGAAAGTGTGTTTGCAGAAATATAAAATATCTTTATATGCAAGCAAAGCACTTAAATTCATTAAGAATTTTAAGAATTTTGCTTTGAAAAACAGATGGATATAAAAAGAATATTGCAAAAATATATTTATATGTACTTGAATGGTACATAAAAAGCTAAAAGTTTGAAAGCTAAAAGTTTGAAAAAAGATCGATTTCCATTAAAACGACAAATTAAGATTAAATAGAATTAGTTGTTACATAAACAAGAATATCTGACTAATATTCCAAATATTTAGTTATTTTATGACTAAAACATCAAAAATAAAACTTTATATAAATTAAAATTATTTCCGCAGATTTCCTAATTCCATAACTAAAAGATATTGTGGGGAATAAGATGAAAACAAAAATCATTGTTCTACTTCTAGTCTTAGGCGTAGTTTTGTTCTCGGGATGCACTGGAAATGAAACTCCTTCTCCGGAAGAAAATGTGACCCCTGAAGTAACGGAAGCCCCGGCAGAGGCTGAAACCCCTGTAGTAACGGAAACCCCGGTGGAGGCTGAAACCCCTGTAGTAACGGAGACAGAGGAAGAAGATGTAACTCCGGAAGAAAATGAGACCGAAGAAGGACCGGTGGTTAACACATCCAGTATAAGGAAAACTCCCTATACTATAAGACTGGACAACTACAGAGCGTATCCTTCAAGCCTTGATATCAAAGAAGGAGAAACAGTTGCCTGGATAAACTATCAGGATAGTCCGAGGAGAGTCTTTACCCTTACCAGTGAAGAAGACCTTTTTGAAGACGCAAGCCTTGTGTACAGGCGCTCCTTTGCCTACACATTCAATGAAACCGGGGCTTACAACTTCACCATCATCGGGCAGCCCAGAATGAATGTCAATATAACTGTTAACAAACCCTGAATAAGTTTCCTTAATAAGTTTTTTGAAGGAACCAATGGATAAAATATCTCAAAAAACTTACACAGGCTTCATCTGGAAAGGTGGCAAAACTTTCCAGAAAACTTACTTTTTTTAGATTCTAAATCTTTGTCACTTGTATCTATTTCTGATAACTTTCTACATCCTCATCCTGAATAAACAGGGCTTAGAGGCAAAAAGCCAGCTAATATGCAACTAATGTGCCAAAAACCAATTAATATTCCAATTAGCCGTACTTCCAGAAATTCGTTTTTCCAGGGTAAAAACAGTTTCAGGATAAAAACAGTGAAATCGATCACAAACAAACTATTTTTTAAAATAAAGCTTATTATAATAAAATGTTATTATTTAATATAACTTATATTGAATTGGGAGTAAAAAAGTAAAGCTTACGCAGGGGGAAGTAATAGTGGTAAAAAAGTTCATTCTGCTCCTCGTAGTCCTGGCAGTGTTAGTGTTTGGTTTCCTGAATTGGGGAGGGGATCGGGGGCAAGAAGAGAACGGCATGAGGGATTCCGGCAGTTCAGGTGGTTCAGGCGGTTCAGGCGGTTCAGGAGGAACGCAGATACCTGAAGAAGTGCAGACCCCAGAAGAGTCAATAACATCAGAAGAAACGGAAACGTCGCTGGAAACGGAACCATTTGATGAGGCGGGGATACCGCAAGAAACAGAAACAGCCGTAGAGGGAGGAACACCTCTAGAAACGGAAACGCCGGGTATGGGGAATGAAATTGAAGAAGAGCAAACCGAAAACTTGACCGATGAAGGAAAAGCCGGGACTGTGCAGCCTGCCGGAACCGAGCCAGAAACGTACCTTGTAAGGTTAAGGAATTATCTCTTTATTCCCTCCGAGCTGGAGGTCAATACAGGGGATATAGTTGTGTGGAGAAATTTTGAAGAATCCAGTGTTTTTACTCTGAGCAGCAAGGATGGGCTTTTCGAGGATCAAAGGCTCGGATACGGAAACACCCTGAACTATACATTCAGTGAAGCCGGAAGCTACAGTTTCAGTGCAAGCGGGTATCCGAACATGCGGATGACCATCACTGTAAAATAATATCCCAAAGTATAGCAACTTTAGATGATATGTAGAACTATAGTGGAAGGGACGACAAAAATTTCGGTCCCGGTCCCACCTCCGGACGCAAATTTCCCTCCCTCGGCAGCGCCGGTGTTCTATAACCCGGAGATGGAGCTGAACCGTGATATCAATGTTGCAGCAACTGCAGCATTTGTGGAGAGGCTTCTCTTGAGAAAAGACATACAGAGAGAGGAGATCCGCTACGTTGATGCCTTTTCAGCATCGGGGATCCGGGGGCTCAGGATCGCAGGAGAAGTCGGAATAAATGCGACCATGAATGACTGGAGCCCTGAAGCCTTTGAAATGATAAAGGAAAATATAAAAATGAACGGGCTTGAGGAAAAAACTCAGGTTACACGCAAGAATGCAAATGTTCTGCTTCATGAACAGAAATTCCATATAGTGGATGTTGATCCGTTTGGTTCTCCTGCCCCTTACCTTGATGCAGCCGCAACGTCGGCACAGAGCATGCTCTCGGTTACTGCAACAGATACTGCTCCTCTCTGTGGAGCCCACCTGAACTCGGGGATCAGAAAGTATGCAGCCGTACCCCTGAACACGGAGTATCACAGCGAGATGGGCTTAAGGGTCCTGCTCGGAGCCTGCGCAAGAGAGCTTGCAAAACACGAAAAAGGGATGTTGCCTCTGCTTTCCCATGTCACGCGCCATTATGTCCGTAGTTACATTGAAGTGCTCCACGGGACTAAAAAGGTTGACAGGACTCTGAAGTCCGTGGGATTCAGTATTCATTGCCCTAAATGTGGGTTCAGAGGGTCTGTCTATGGGCTTGCCGTTCATATTGACCGGGGATGCCCTGCCTGCGGGGCACTGACAAAGATTGCAGGACCTCTGTGGCTTGGCCCCTTCAAAGAGCCGGAGTTCTGCAATGAAGTGATTTCTGAGCTTGAAGCTCACCCTCTTAACACGAAAGATAAAGCAACAAAAATAATTACATTCTGCAGGGACGAACTCGATATTCCCATGTTCTATGATCAGCACGTGATCTGCAAGGAACTTGGAGTTTCTGCAACAGGGATTGAGATTCTGGTAGAGGCTCTTAAAGCTAGCGGGTTTGAAGGCTCAAGGACTCATTTCAGCGGGACCTCTTTCAGAACAGATGCTCCCATAGCTGAAATAAAGAAAATAATCCTGGCGCTTTCAGGATGAAGAGAACATTCCTTTGAAAACCAGAGGTAGAAAAATGTTCAATTATTATATAAACTATTAAAGAACAATAAACGCATGAGCTCAGACCCGGAAATAATCCGCTAAAAAACTCAATGTGATATCATGTCCGACGAAGACGCAGAAAAATTGTTTTTGCAGGAAAAACCCACGCTTGCAATGCTGTTTATAGGTTCTATGGGGAAAACTTATGCCTCAGTTATTTCAAAGGAGATAGACTCGACATTTGCCCATACTACGAGAATCCTTTCGAAAATGGAACATTCCGGACTTATAAGATTCACATTTGAAGGACGGATAAAGTTTGTCGAACTTACGGAGTACGGAAAGGAAGTCGAAACTGCCCTTAAAGAGTTCCGGAATATAATTGCAGAGGGGTATCTTTCAAGAGAAGAAAGCCTGAATGCAGGGGAACAGGAACCAGAGGGAAAAGGCCGACAAGGTGAAGAAACGAAAGGTAAAGAGATCAACGAATGGGATGAAGAAACCGAAATTGAAATCGAAAAAGAGCTTGACCCTCTAAGTGTTGAAATCCTTGGAAAAGTAAGGAACCTCAGAACTAAAATAGAGAGCATCCACAGAGAAGCAGTTGAGAAAGGGCAAAGTAAGGAGATGGTTTCCAGAAAACTTGGTCCTTACAGCCGGGACGTCAAAAAACTGCATAGCCAGATTGAGAAGGCGGAAACACCTGTTGATGAAACAGTAGTTTCAGCTCTGGAAGAGACTGAAAGGCTCCTTGAATCTTACCTGAAGAGCTCTATACCGGAAAATACTTAATGCGGTAGACACAGGGAGATAAAAAATAAAGTGGCAGGAAAAATATGAAAAAAGTTGTAACCCTCCAGCATATTTATGGAAAAAACCGGGAAAGAATGGCTGAACTCCTGAAAAGCCTGGTTGAGAATGAATTGAAAGACCTCGAGGTAAAGGTTGAGGTTTCTATTACCCCGGAAAACTGGGCAGAGTTCTCCCTTGAGGGTGAAGATGACATAGTGTCAGCAAATCTTCTGACATCCAGGTACGGAAGTCCTGCAAAAAAAGCCGAAACTGGAAAGGTGTACCTGGGTTTCCTTCAGGCTTTTCCGGAAGACGCTTTTGTGGTTAACATAGGTGTCCCTTTGCGCGTTGAAGCTGAGGAACTCAAAGCACTGGGCAGTGGAAAGCCTAAACAGCTTGCATCGAGATTCGGCCTGGTCCCTCACCTGCCGGTTGAAGTTGAGGTATTTGAGGGGAACAAAAAAGCAAAAGCCCGCTTCACCAAAAAGCAGCTTGACATATGGTGGGGCTGGAAAAAAGCAAGCACTGACAGAGTTGTCATTAATGGTGCTACCCGTTCGGAAATAAAAAGCGCAATAAAAAGGACAGGGCACGGCAGGGACATTTACGAAATCGAGCGCCTGGGGCTGCTTGAGCATGCAGTTGTGTGCCGGGAAAAAACAGACGGGCCCGGAATCGTGGCAGCAATAGGACCACGGCTTAAATCCGAAATCGGGGTCGTAATAGGAGATTCTGGTAAATAAATAAATAAATAAATAAATAAATAAATAAATAAATAATTCAAATTGTAATCTCAAATATACAGCGTGTGTGCCCGGTCCCATAACATTCGGTTTCCAGGACACCGCACTCTTTTCCCAGTTTTTCTTTAAGGATTCCTTCAAGGATGCCTTCTCTGAGGGAACAGAAGGGTTTTCCTATTGCCGGTATGACCCTGGCCTTGAAGTCATCTTCGACCTGAATGACAGGAGAACTTCCCATGAACACCGAGACCCGGCAATCTCCATGAAATTCCATAAAGTCTGCAATCTCATTAAACAGGTCTTCAGGGGAACTTGATACAAAATTAGCAGAGAGATGCTTTCCAATGTCGATTCCAATCATCCTAACAACTGGAGCATTATCAAGCCCGTATGCTTCAAAACCAAATCGCATCACATGAAAAAGGGCTTCCATAAAGTGGAACCTGTCGTTTCCATTTGCAGCGACTGTTTCCAGCAAGCTGCTGTAATGTCCGATAAATGGCTCCTGAGAGCAGCCCATGTAATGAGAGGTCAGGGAATAAATCTTCTTTCGCCGGTCTTGAGGGTCAGAATTTTCTTCAACAAGCTCGCATGATCTAAGGTTATTAAGATGGACTGAAATGGTTGATTTGGCTTTTGCCGTATATTTTACGATTTCGTCAAACGATTTTGGTTCTTCCCTGAGCAAATTCAAGATCTGGAGTTTAACAGGGCTGTCTACGGTTATGAGCCCTCTTTCGGTATAAAAGAATTCAGTTTTAGTCTCAGGTTTTGCCATAATATCTTTAGGTAAGTTGTATTTTGAATATATAAAACGTTCGCGAGACTACGAATAATTAAACTTTATATATAAAAATACCTATATAATAGAACATAAAGAAAATAGAACATAAAGAAAATAGAACATAAAGAAAATAGAACATAAAGAACGGAGAAGAGGAAGGCAAAGTAAAACTAAAAATATAACTCCCGCCAAAAGACATAGGAAAAAAGGGCACTGCGAAAAAAGTGCCAGGATTTTTAAAAAAACAGTACTCCAGAAAAATAAGGCAAAAAATGCCAGCCTGTTTACAGAACAATTTTTGAAAAAGCAACGGGGAAAACACATGGGATTATTCGCAAGAATGGAAATAGTATTCAAATCAAAGATGAGCAAAGTGCTTAACAGAATGGAAGACCCCAGAGAAACGCTTGATTATTCCTACGAAAAGCAGCTGGAACTGCTGCAGAACGTAAAGAGGGGCGTTGCAGAAGTGACCACCTCGAAAAAACGTCTCCAGCTCCAGAGGGCAAAACTGCTTCAGAGTAATGAAAAGCTTGAGAAGCAGGCAAGAGAAGCAGTTGCCGCTGACCGTGAAGATCTCGCAAGGATGGCTCTTGAGAGAAAAGCCGCCATCCAGCAGCAGGTAGATGGGATTGACAGGGAAATTGAGGAGCTTGAAAAACAGGAAGAAAAGCTCATTGCCTCGGAAAAGCGCCTTTCTACAAAGGTCGAGATCTTCAGGACAAAGAAAGAGTCCATTAAAGCCCAGTACTCAGCAGCTGAAGCTCAGGTGAAGATAAACGAATCTGTCACCGGGATCAGCGAAGAAATGGCAGATGTGGGACTTGCACTTGAGAGGGCTGAAAATAAGACAGAAGAAATGAAAGCCCGCGCTGAGGCAATTGACGAGCTTATGGAAGTCGGCGCACTCGACGATCTCACAGGCAGCAGGGACGACATCGAGCGCGAACTTGCAAAAATTAGTACCCAGAGCAGTGTTGAATCCGAACTTGCAAAGCTTAAAGCCGAAGCTGGGAAGGGGCCTGAAAAAGCGAAAACAGAGGGAGAAAGCAAAGGTCCGGATGAAAGAAAGGAGGTATGAAAATGATAATCAGGATCATGGGAGAGGGCCAGTACCGGGTGCCTGAAGCCCTCTGCGATGAATTAAACAGGATAGATAACAGAATTGTAACCCTTGTTGCGGAAGGAAAAACCAGGGAATTCAGAACCGAATTTATGAAGCTGATTTCCGATATTAAGGGAAAAGGGGAAGCGCTTGGCGCGGAGGAGTTTCTGGAATCCGACATCATTGTACCCCCGGAAGACCTGAGCTTTGAAGAAGCAAAAGCCATATTTACAGGGGACGGAATTTTTGAGGATTAAGGCTTCGATTTTTCCATTATAAAATGGGTCCGGAGTCTCTGTTCAATCAAAAACCTGATTTTGGTCGGGTACCTTTCTTTACCTGAGGTACCCCATCCCTGACCCTTCTTAGTAATCCGAATGGCAAAAGGTAATTGGGAATTTTTTGGTTCTGTATTACCTGATAATCATTACAGGGATTTTTGAGTGCCTGAGCACATTTTCTGCCACACTGCCGATAAGGAATTTCTGGATTCCTGTCACACCCTGTGTACCCATTACTATCAGGTCAATATTGCTCTCCTCTGCGTATTCAAGGATTTTTTCAGCCGGACTGCCTTTCAGATACATCGGTTCCACTTTAACTCCGGCTTCTTTTCCAAGGTTTTCAACATAGCCAATTGCAGCCCCTCCCTGATTTACAAGATATTCTTCAAATGCCCCGGTCCAGCCCATGACTGTCCGTGCAGTTCCGGCGTGCTCGGTAGAAACAACATACAGGGCATATACTTCAGCCCCTGTTGCCCGCGCAATGGCAATTCCATAAGAAACTGCTTTTTTGGCGTTTTCTGAACCATCCGTTGCTATCAGGATTTTTTTGAAAAGATTTTCACTCATTAATCTGCCCCCTGTTAAAGTATAATTATAAATATGCAGGTATTACTATTAAAATTTCATCCTGAACGGAAGTGTCTTGAGTCAATTACCCCTGAGCTAAAGACTCAGGGGTTTCCTGCTGAAGGTTTATGAAATCGTCCTGAATGAAATCGTCCTGAATGAAATCGTCCTGAATGAAATTGTCCTGAATGAAATCGTCCTGAATGGGAGCGGTTAGCTAACCCTATTTTAGCTAGAATCCGATTTTCAGATATTCTTCTGACTACTCAGAGTATCCTGAGCTGCATTAGCAGGGCAAGGGTAAGAAGTATCAGCCCTGTTGTCAACCTTATCTCCACTCTTCTTTTTTCTCTGAATTTCGTGACTTTTTTAGGGCTAAGCCCGAAGGCCAGCAAAAGGCCAAGGCACATTACAGGCAGCAGAAGTCCAAAGTTGTATATTCCCATGTATGCTATTCCTCTGATGATATCGGTTTTTATTGCCAGCATACTCAGGATTGAGAGATAGATCGCTCCGACACATGGGGCTTTGACCAGAGAGAACATGCTTCCTGCAAGGAAGGACAGAAGCAGGAGGTTTTCTTCACCCATCCTTCTCATAAAGTCCTTCAGGGATTCCGGAGTCCTGAATGTCGATTTTGCATGTGTTCTCAGCCAGTAGGCATCATAAATGTGCCAGAGACCCAGCAGGGCAGTCAGCAGGATTGTAATTGACGTAAAATAACTCCGGACTTCAGGCAGGAAACTGACAGTACTCAAAATGCTTATCCCTGCAAACATATACATGGTAAAAATTCCTGCAGAAAAACCCAGGGTGATTTTGAGCATCTCTTTTCTTCCCCCCTGCTGGGCAAGGGTGACAGAAGCCAGGAAAGCCATTACTGCAAGCAGGCAGGGATTAAAACCGGCAAGGATGCCTGTAGCCAGGATTAAGAAGGGGCTTATTTTCTCCAGGTTTTTATTTTTGCCTTCTCTGCTTCCTGTGAGAGGATCTGAGGATTCCGCGGTGAAAAGCAAAGCCGGTGTTTCGAGGGTTTCCAGCAGAAGAACTTCGATTGTGTTTACACTTCCATAAAAATAGCCATTTGATCTGTTTGCAGCTGATATTGCCGAACCGGAAACAGGGCTCAGCAACAAAAAAAGAGATATGAACACAAGAGTTCCTTTAGTTACAGGCAGCATGCACAGAGATCGCTTTTTCATACTTTACTTCCTAAGCTATTTTTGAGGAAACGTCCAGAAATTCCCCTTAATAGGTGATACATATTTTTGACACCGAAAGTTTTCAGGGAATTTTTGATACAGACAGTTTTCAGGGAATTTTTGATACAGACAGTTTTCAGGGAATAACTTCAATGAACAGAACTGTACTTAGAAATATCACAGGTTAAAAAAAGGCTCGTTGCAACATAATATGATTCGAAGGCAGCGAAAAATTTGCAAAAAGCCCATTTTATTATATCAAGTATCTGGATGCCTCAATATAAATATTCCCAAAGTTGACGGTGTTTTCCAAGAAGAGGGAAACTAACTAAGATTTGAATTTTGTAAAGAGAAGGAAAAGTTAGACAACAGAAAAGTTAGACAACAGAAAAGTAGCTGGAAAAAAGGAAGAGAAAAGAGAAAAGAAAATATCTTTCTCTTCAAAATATCTCAGAGCACTTTTTCCATAATGCTCAGGGATTTTTCAATATCTTTCATTGAAGCTGCATAGGAAATCCTTATGTAGCCATCACCCTCGCTTCCGAAGGCTGTTCCCGGGACAACGACAACGCCATTTGAGATCAGCTTTGAGGCGACCTCTGCGGAGTCTGAAACTTTCGGGAAGGCGTAGAAAGCCCCTTTCGGAAGAGCACACTCCATCCCCAGATCGTTGAGACCTTTTACAAGCACGTCCCTGCGTTTCCGAAACTCTTCACGCATAACATTGACAGAGTCTTTTGGTCCGGTCACTGCGGCATAGGCAGCCTTCTGGGCAACTGAGTTTGCACACGCCTGTATATACTGGTGCACTTTGAGCATCTGGGCTATGTACTCTTTTCTGCCTGCAAGGTACCCGAGCCTCCAGCCTGTCATAGCATAGCTCTTTGAGGTTGCGTTTACAGTGACCACATTATCCGAATAACTGGCAGGGCTTACGTGTTCGCCTTCATAGATGAAGTACTCGTAGACCTCGTCAGAAATTATGGTAATGTTGTGGTCGTCTGCAATTTCGGCAAGAGCTTTGATATCTGCCCTGCTTGAGACAGCGCCGGTGGGGTTGGACGGGGAGTTAAGGATAATGGCTTTTGTCTTAGTGGTAATTCTCTCAAGCACAGAGTCCGGCTTCATAGTAAGGTCTTCTGCAAGGGGGACACTTACCACCTTTCCATTCAGGATCTCAGTCAGGGCATTGTAAGACACAAATCCGGGATTTGAGATCAGGACCTCGTCTCCCGTATTGAGGAGGGCTGCAAGGGCAATGGTAAGGGCTTCAGATGCTCCTGAAGTTACAATTATTTCCTGAGGAGAGACTGAAAACCCATTTTCTTCCTGGAATTTGTGGCTCAGGGCTTCCCTCAGTTCAGGGATTCCGGAACCTACGGTATAGCCTGTAAAACCTTCATTTATGGCTTTGATTGCTGCGGCTTTTATGTGTTCAGGAGTATCGAAGTCAGGCTGCCCGAGCCCGAGGTTGATGGCATTTGAGCCTGCAGCTTCGAAAATCTTTCTGATTCCGGATGTGTCTATCCTGGATACGTTTTCTGAAAACTTAATTTCCTTCAAATTGAGCCCTCCTTATATCCCTGAAATTATATCCTTTAAAATCCCTGTTTTTTTAAGTTACCCACTATTCCGGTTCCCGGTTATTTTAAAGCCATTATTCAATACTTATTCCATCATTCTATATTTGTGTGCATGGACTTAAGTGCTGCTTCCGAAGCACCTGTAAGCGTCATCAGCTGAGCAATTACCGAGTCAAGGAAAACAAGTGAGGTGATTTCGAAAGAAGTGCCCAGCGGAGGTAATTTTTTGTAATCTTCCCGCATATTTTTTTCAAGAAAACAGCCTGCATCCTGATCATTTTTGTTCCTGCTCGGAAGGACCATGACTACATCAGAAATTCTGCCGAGTGTGGACTCCTTTTTGGAAGTGACAGTTATGAGGGTTGAGCCGATATCCTTTACTATTTTTCCCAGGTCTGCTATAGAACGGGTTTCTCCAGACCCCGAAATGGCAACCACGACGTCCTGTATATGGACAGCAGGGGTTGTAGTCTCTCCTACAACGTACACAGTGAACCCGAGATGCATCAGCCTCATTGCAAAAGCTTTGGCAACAAGCCCGGACCGCCCTGCCCCCATTAAAAAGATCCTGTCCCCATCCATGATCTTCTGAAGCATTTGATTTATAGCTTCGCAGTCAAGTAGCTTAATCACTCCAGTGATGTTTTTCACGATAAATTCCATTGAGGAGATTACATCTTCGCAGCCTTGTAATTCCGTTGAGGAAATTACACCTGCGCCGTCTCTTAATTCCGTTGAGGAGATTACACCTTCGCAATCTTTTACCTGATCTTTTTTCATATAAGTTCTCCAAAAAGTATTGAGTTGAGTTCTCAATAAATTGATAATAATAATAATAATAATAATATGATAATAATATGATAATAATATGATAATAATATGATAATAATATAATAATAATATAATAATGATATGATAATAATTGCTTAAAATAATTCAAATATAATATCCAGAATTTTTGATACTATGAATGATTATTTGGGGAACTGAAATTATAGAGCAATTCCCTAACTGAAAATTTGAAGTGATATTTTCATAAACCCTCAGCAGGAAACCCCCGAATCTTTACAGGATGTCCGACAATTACTTTCAGTACTGACTGAATCAACTGAATTCCTTTGTTTTCGATTAAAAGGCTTTAGATACCTTATTTTGCACATGTTCTTGCCCTGAAATTGAATTGTCGGACAGTCTCTTTATCTCAGGGGTAGTTGACAATTCCTTAACTATTTATTTACTTAAATCTACCGGATAACTGATAATAATCTCAAAACACAGGCGGAAGTCCTGAGACGATATATTATATAAAACTTGTTGTATAAAAATTGTTAGATATACTTGTTGTATAAAATCTGTTGGATAATATTAATTGTATAATTGTATAATACTTGCCGTATTATTGGATAATATTTACTGTAATACTGAAATTTTAAGACCTGAAATCCTTCCAAAATAACCTTATTTTCTTTTTCTTAAACTTATTGGTAAGGATTTCAGGAAGAATTTCTGGAAGCTGCTTTTCATCCCGCTGCTGCACCGGAACTTTATCGGCTTGTTTGCGGCTCATTCTTATAATTAATAGTTTTTAATTCCCAGTTGTCAATATTGTTTCTGAATTCCTGGTAGAGCCGCTGGATAGCACAGTCACTCCCGTTCCAGTAAAAGTCCTTACGTACATCTCCTTTATGGAGTTCTTCAAGTACGAACCTAGATAGATGAAAGAGGGCTTTTTTGTTGGAAAACGGAATACTATAGTTTACACGATAGCCGCCGGCTGTTTTACCATAGGAAACCAGTATGTACCCTTTGCTTTCATACTCCGTGATTTCATCAAATTCACAGATGATTTCAAACTCGTGAACAGTAGACGAGTCTACCTTTGAGATTCCTATGAGTACCTGCGCTATGATATAATCAGGAACCTTTCGTCCGAACCATACTGCAATTTTCCCGTAGGTACAGACTACGTTAACGTCGTTCCTGCCCATCTCAAAGGAGCCTAGGGACTGGGGAGGGGATATTTTAGCTTCCAGGTCTTGGGTCTTCTGAGCACACATTGTTTCCACTTCGTTTACTTACTTGCAGAGACAAGTGCACTGATCAAATTCCTGTCCTTTTTAAGAGTTTTGAGCTGATTTGCGGGCCCTATGACCGTAAGTCTCTTATTGCTCTGTTTTTTGAATAACTTTCCCAGCAAGGAACCGTCTGCATTTGCAGGGTAACTTTGCATCTCGATTCCTGAAAACACATCCGGCTGAATTGCTGACATTGTCATCTCAATGAGTTTTGCTTCCTCCATAGGGTTGAGACCCTTTTCAAGCACAAGGATTTTGCCTTTCCGCACCTCATCAATTATGTATCGGACTTTTTCCATAGAAGCCATCTGAGAAATCCTGGCTTCGGATATAAGATCAAGTTGGATTCCCTGCATTTAGATCACCCGAACTGTTTGGCCAGAGCTTCGTAGAATGAGTCCATTCCCACTCCTTCAAGCGCCGAGACAGGTACCATAGGGTGTTGAGGAAATGCTTCCTTTATGACTCCGGGATCGGCGTCAGGAAGGTCTACTTTGTTTGCCACAATAAGAAGCGGTAGGTTTCTGGCTTCCATGTTCCCTATAACAGTTACGTTAACCTGAGTATAAGGATTTTCGGTGGAATCCATTACCAGTATGACTCCGTCAAGGTCATCCAGCCATTTGACAGCTTCAATTACGCCTTCTGTCGCTTCTTTGGACCTTTTCTTTGATTCAGAGTCACTCATCCCCTGTTCCATAAAGTCATGGAAATCGATCTTTGTTGCAAGCCCGGGAGTGTCCACAATATCAAGGCTGATGGTATGCCCGTTAGTTTCGATAGTGACTGCGTTTCTTCGTTTTGCATGCCTGGTTTCGTGGGCGATATGTGAAACCGAACCCATGGTTTCCTCGCCTCCGACCCAGTCCCTGAGGATGCGGTTGCTAAGGGTTGTCTTGCCGGCATTTGGGGGGCCGTAGATACCAATGCATGCTCCTTTTTTCTTGAACAATTTATTAAACACTTTTGAAAAGCTTACCTTAAATCGTTTTATCATATTCATGACTTCCCTCCATTGGGAAAAGCATAACACCAAAGGATTTCTCGGATTGCTTTCCTTTATGGGTTTACTGGTGTTTTCGTGACCTTTTCATTTAAGTGATCCATGCATATAAATAATTTCCATTTGTTAAGCTGCGGAAACCAGAAAAACTGGAGATACTGACATCTCTTTTCCGATATATCTGGAATAAATAGCAAACCTTGCATTCTTTCTATGTGAAAAATAGAAAGTGCCTCCGTGAAATAACACCAGAATATAAATAAATTACTTATTATCGCCTGATTCCCGGATAGATTTAACAAAAAACTTTTTTATAATGAAAATTTTCAGCCCATATGTAACTCTTTTTATTTTCTACTAAATTTTTATGTTTGTACTGATGTTCTGTACTTTCCTTTATATTTTTTCCTATTTTTATTCATCATACTTTAAAAATATAAATGATTTTTATCTTAATTTCACAGCCTGTTACTTCTTTTATTTTCATCCTGTCTCTTTTGCCGCCATGTTTCGAAAAACCTGAGGTGCTGAATCTCAGTTCCTTAACTTAAATCACAGCATCATATATTAACTGCTATTTTTGTTACTCTGCACATTTTCCATTTAACCCTGGAACTACTTCAGGTAAAGTCACTCCATGTTTCCTTGAATTAAGTATTGAGGCATTTCTGAGATGCAGGGGCATTAAAAAGGAGACTGTTTGCCCTGGTTTCAAGGATGTAAATATATATTTACATAATTTATTAATTAGGAATATTTTGTTGAAAAATAGAATCTTTTAGTCACCTGATATTGAAAAGAAAATGGACATTTACTTTTTTCTCAGAACAAAACATAAATGTTTATCGTTAAAAAGTAAAATCAATTTATTTTCCATTTATGACATTATTTTTTCCATCGTATAGGTTTTTCTTAATACGGTTCGCAGGTTAGTTTATCTCATCTGGCTGACAGGCCGACTAAAGCTCTTACAGCGCAGGGGTAGAAAGCCTGAAGATTCCACTTTTGATACCCTGAATAATATCAACTGGTTTATCAGGAACTACCGGATTTTCCACAGAATATTTATTTGTCCCTTCATTTGTCCCTTCGTTTGTCCCCTCATTTGTCTTTAATCGCAGAATTTATGGCTATTTCGGCTATGTTAGAACCAAGGTCTCCGATTCTCAAGAGGCTGTCTACGATCATCCCCAGAGAGATCATGATTTCATGAGACTCAAGTTTGAGAATAGATGCATGCAGTTCCATTACACGCAAACGCATACCGTCTATATTGTTTATTGTCTGGTTCGCAAGAGAGGTATCAGCATTATAAAGGGAATCTACTGCCTGCTTAACAAGTCCCATGTAGTTGTTGTTGAGGTCCTCTATAACATCCATAACGTCTTGCCTGATTGGCTCCTTTATTTTGGAGGCAACGTTTGCAATCCTCTGTGAATGATCTGCGATTCTTTCTAGAGGGCTTGCTGCCATTCTAAAATCATGATATTCCTCGATACTTGTTTCCGAACAATCAGGCATTCTTCCTCCGCAGAGAACGGAACGGAACTGTTTGGAAATCAGGAGACACAACCTGTCAACCTCGTCATCCCTCTGGCTTACATCAAGAGCAAGGTCGTGATCAACGGTTTTGAGGGCTCGGATGGCATCTTTTTGCATGGAGCCTGTAATCAGAAACATCCTGTGTAGACCCTTTTTTATATGAAGTTCATTGGGGTTAAGAAGGTCCTGCATGACCACGCAGTTTGAACTTTCCTCAATGATTTCAGGGCCTATGAGCTTATAACAGATCTTCCGAATGACCTGTTTCTGTTCGGCAAGTATCCTTTTTGAGGTAAACTCCATCCTGTCATAACCATAGAGGTATGCAGCAATGATATCCCTTTCCAGAGCTTTTGCCTCATAGCCTGTTACATCGATCTTTTTCGTTTTTATCGTGCGCCCTTCCAGAATAGGGTCAATTAACAGTTTTCCGTCTGGCTGAGCCTGAATAGATACTCTCATCCCTGTTTCGATTCCTACTTTTTCGGCCCACTGTTTAGGGAGAGAAATAATATAAGTGGATCCGCCTGTCTGCTGTACTTTTCTGGTCTCTATGTGGATTCCCCATTTTCGGTTGCTCAGGCCAGGCCTGGAAGTTAGATGATGCTTGCTCCATATTTATAGGAATAAGCGTAAAACCCATGAAGTCTTTAGTTTAGCTGTAGTTCACAGTATTTATTGGTATTTAGATTAAGACTTAATATATATAATTTGACTTTACTACATATATTCAGAGGTTTCATCCTTTTTTGTGGATAAATCTCAAAAACCTGTCTTTAAGTATATCTCACTTTCTACTCTGAAGAGAGGTAAAAAATATTAAAGATCAGAGCATTCTGAACGTGATGACACTTGAAGGGCGTGCCTGCGCTTTCGGGGCTGGAACCATAATAAACGCCATAGCTACATGGAAAGGTGCAGCATTCGGGATAGATTTAAAAACCTTTGCAAAGGTGGAACTCTCTGAGGGTAAATCGGGCATTTCGGGTTCAATTGAAGAGATGCCTGAAGGAGACACTCGCCTTATAGAGCACTGCGTAGAACTCGTCCTTGAGCGATTCAGGCTTGAACTGGGAGGTACGATCAGGACAGGAAGTGAAATCCCTCTTGCAGGAGGGCTCAAGAGCAGCAGTGCTGCAGCAAACGCTTCAGTCCTTGCCACCCTCCGTGCAGTTGGCGAGACCCTGCCCCCCCTTGAGATCGTAAAACTGGGTGTAAGGGCTGCAAAAGAAGTGGGAGTTACGGTAACAGGAGCTTTTGACGATGCATGTGCCTCCTTTTTAGGAGGAATTGTTGTCACCGACAACCGAAAAATGGAACTTATCAGGCGCGAAGAAGCCGATTCAAAAGTCCTGATATTTGCCCCTGCAAAAAAAGCTTTCAGTGCGGACACAAATGTGAAACGTTCCCAACTGATTGCACCATATGTGGAAATGGCATACGGACTTGCCCTCGAAGGTGAATACGAACGTGCAATGACACTTAATGGCTTTCTCTACTGCGGAGCCCTTGGTTTTGATACGGAACACATGCTCAGGGCTCTGGAATGCGGAGTAAAAGGAGTCAGCCTTTCCGGAACTGGCCCTTCCTACGCGGCACTGGTGAAGGCAGAGCAGGTAAAAGAGCTTAAATCTGCCTGGGAAAGCTGCGGCATGGAAGGAAAGGTCATAGAGACCAGTATAAATAACAGAGATGCGATATCCTTTTACAGGGAGGGGTCCTTTTGAGTGAACTTGAAGCTGTCCGCAAAGAAATCGAAGAGATTGACAGGGAAATCCTTTCCCTCATTGATAGAAGAGTTAACCTTGCTGAAAAAGTGCTTGAATCAAAAAAAATAAATGGAACTTCCATAAATGACCGTAAGCAAAATGAGGTTGTAATTAACAGGGCATTAAACACTGCAACCGAGCTTAACCTTGATGTAGGATCAGTAAAGGATATTTTTGAAATTCTTATCAGGATGAGTATCGAACGCCAGAAAGAATTAAGTGGAAAGGGAAGCCTGCCCTGACTGGCCTCAAAGGAGAAAAAATGGTAGACATCTCACTGATTATGGGCTCTGAGTCCGACAGATCAATCGCCAACCGCGCGGTTTCTGTACTTGAAAAGAGCAAATACACTTACGAAGTAATGGTTATTTCTGCCCACAGAAACCCTGATGAGCTTGAGAGCTATATTTCAGGTACAGACGCAAAAGTTTTCATCACAATAGCAGGCCTATCGGCAGCCCTCCCCGGGGTTGTGGCTTCCAGAACAAAAAAACCTGTGATAGGTGTGCCTGTAAGCGCAAAACTCGGCGGGCTTGATGCCCTTCTCTCCATAGCCCAGATGCCCCCAGGAGTGCCTGTAGGGAGTGTAGGGATTGACAATGGAGCAAACGGTGCATACCTTGCCCTGAGAATTCTGGATTTAATTGAAACCCCTCAATAATTTCAAGAAACCTGGTTTTAACTTGTTCAATTCAGGAATTTAATTCCTGAAACTTCTTTTTTAATATATTTCCATATTTTGTCATAGATTTGTTTTTCCACCTTTAAAGAACTGCTATTTTTGAGTAAAAACAAACACGAAGTTCTTCAAATGCTCTATTAAGAAAAGACCGTAATAAATAGAAAAACACACATGAAATTCTTCGAATAACATGCCCAAATAAATGAAAGTCCTTTTCACTTACCTTTTTTGTATATTAACTCCATCATTCTCTTAGGACAGGAAGG
>JBFHIK010000006.1:0-19458 GCA_041596555.1 Methanosarcina sp. | reverse complement strand
ATCCGGATGCAGATATGATCGCATACAGTACAAATGCCACTTTCGGAAACCTTGCAGGTAACGTTTTTACCTGGACTCCCGGATATGATGATATCGGTGTCCATGTAATTGAATTCACAGCTTCGGACGGGAGCTTAGTTGACAGTAAAATTGTAACGATAACCGTCAGTAATATAGACCCACCAGGTACACGTGTGCACAATATAGATTCCGACAAGTATTTCGATGAAATACAGGATGCTATTGATGATATAGAGACATTTAATGGACACACAATCCTTGTTTATCCAGGGACGTACAATGGGAACGTGGACGTGAACAAGCAACTGAACATCACCTCAACAGGTGGCGCTGCCGCCACGAACGTCACTGCTGAATCCGATAATGATCATGTTTTCGAGGTTACTGCTGACGGGGTGACAATCAGCGGGTTCAATGTGAGCGGTGCTACAGGCAATAGTAAAGCAGGTATCTATCTGTCTTCTTCCAGCCACAACAACACGCTTACCAATAACACAGCCTCGAACAATTATTACGGCTTCTATCTGTCTTCTTCCAGCCACAACACTCTGAGAAACAACAAGGGAATGGACAGCATACAGACTGGTATGATTTTGGAGTATTCCAATAACAATACTCTTATCAATAACACCGGAGTTGATAACCATTATAATGGCATCTTTTTGTTTACATCCAGCAACAACACTCTAAGCAGCAATATGCTGGAGAATAATTCTATCGGCATATGTTCACTTAGTGTCCTTGATTCCTGCGACAATAACACCCTTATCAACAACACAGTGATGAATAACTCTTGTGGCATTTATCTGGAACACTGCTACAACAACACCTATAGTAATAACATCGCAGGGGATAATTTCTACGGCATTTATCTAGTTAATTCCAGTGACAATTTCATCTACAACAACCACTTCAACAACACTGACAATGCTTTCTTTACCGGGACCAACACTGGCAATCTCTGGAACACCACAAAGACCGCAGGCACAAATATCGCAGGTGGGGCTTACCTTGGAGGCAACTGCTGGCTTACGCCAGCCGGTACCGGATTCAGCCAGACTCATGCCGATCTGGATGGTGATGGTATATGTGATGAGACCTATGCCACTGTGGATTTCACCGATTATCTGCCACTGGCTGCCACGCTTACAGCAAACGTCGCACCGGTGCTTTCGGAGATCGGTCCGCAAGAAGTCAATGAATCAGAATTACTAACCATAACACTCAATGCAAATGACCCCAACGGTGATCTGATCACATACGGCACCAACGCAACCTTCGGGAACCTCACAGCTAACGTTTTCACCTGGACGCCGGGGCTTAACGAAAGCGGTGTCTATTATGTGGAGTTCAACGCTTCGGACGGGAGCCTTGTTGACAGCGAAGTCGTAACGATCACCGTCAATGAATCTTACATGAACTTCGGCGTCAGCAAAAGGATTGAACAGGGTGCATCTCCTGATAATTTTACGGTCACCCTGAACCTGACAAGCCATGTGGACTTCCACGCCACGGGTGTCAGGGCTTACGACATAATCCCCGCAAACTTCACGCTAACAGAGCCCGCCCCGGCTTACAACGGTTCCCAGGGCAGCATATACTACTGGTCCATGGACCTTGCAGCCGGGGAGAGCAAAAACGTTACATACACGCTTGTCGGGACAGGCAGTTATTCCCTCCTGGACGCATTTACAGTGGGGGTGGACCCGCAGTGATGCGTGGTTTGTATGGCTTTAAACCTCTGCTGGCAGCCCTTCTCCTGGGTTTCCTGCTCTTTTGCCCGCAGGCTGGAGCCGTTGCCCTGAACCTGGAACTTGACACCACAGAGTATCTTAACGAGCTTGTCTTTTATCCGGACGGCACTTACGATTGCGGAAAGGTTACCGGTTACCTGTCCGTCACTAACCCTTCGTTGAACGACACGGTTTCGGACATTAATATCAACTTCAGTGACGGCATAATACCCCCCAGTATGCACATCAACGAACTGGGGCCGAACTCTACTGCAACTATAACATATGAGCTTTCGGGCTCGGATTCGATATTTCTTCCTTCCGTGTATGAGGCTGTGGAACCTTCTTCCCTTTATCAGGGTGTGGGACAGGAAGTGGTTTTCAGGGTAGATGTTGGTAATAATGGAAGTGAAGATATTTGCATCCTTGCCTTTGAAAAGGAATTCCCGGAAGAGCTGGAATTTGTCAACTACACGCTTTCGGCAGGGAGCATAACCAGGACGGGCAACAGTTTCTGCTGGGAAAATTTCACGGTTTTTCCGGCGTCTAACGAGAGCCTTCTGGTCATTTTCAAAACCACACCTTCTTCCGATATAGTGCTCCCACCTTCGGAATTCTCATTTACAACGCCTGCCTTTGCAGCTTCAAAGAGCCTCTCACTTTCGGCTGTCACAAGCACCAGGTTTGCGGTCGAAAAACAGAAAGTAGGGGAAGGAGTGTGGAATGTGGGCGTCGTTGTAGAGGACGCAGGCGAGTTCAACTGCTCTCTTTATGAAGTGAAGGTCTACGTATCTGACACTTCGCTAAAGGAAACCGAACTTATCAGGGACTACGCCCTGGACCTGAGCCTCGGGCCCGGGGAAAGCTGGCGGGACTCTTTCGTATACGAATATCCGCAGACACCCGTCTTCTTTGCAAAGGTTTACTACACAATCCCGTACACTCTCTCCGGCAGCTCCATGCCTCTCTCCCCTTCCGGAAGTGGGGGTTTTGTCATAAATTCCATTGTGTCGGGAGATAGAAAGTCACATCACCATGATAATGATGAAGCTGATGATGATAACCAGCAGCCTGAGATCATAAAGCTCATTTATCCTGCCCACGATAACGGCTCTGTTTCGGAATCTTCCCCGCAGACAAATGAAGAGGAAACCCCTGAGGTGCAGCTCCCTTATAAGAATTGGGGCAGATATTTCAACATCTTCCTTCTTTTGCTGCTGCCTGGGCTGCTGGGGCTTGCCGGAAGGAAACTCCTGCCTTTCTTCCCCTTTTTCCCCTTCTTCCGAAAGGAACAGATTGCCATAAGCAGCAGTTCCTTAGAAGAGATTTTCAATGCAGGCGCTCAGGATCTTTTATTTTCCAGGGGAAGAAAAGCAGTCATTAGCGGGAGCGAGTTTGCTAAACTGAATCTGGGAAATACAGGCTCTGAAGAAACCCCGGACGAGCATGTAGAAAAAGGCCGCATAAAAGTTATTGATGACGAATCGGGCGCTGTGCATGAAATTATGGGGAAATATACCCTTTCTCCTGAAGAGGCCAGTGTCCTGGCGGTGGCTGCGTCCAGCGGCGCAAAGTCAGTTTTAACCATGACTCCAGAAGGCAGGTTTGCGGCGGAGGAGATGGGGTTCAGGGTGGTGGAACTCCTGGATATTCTCCCAGCCAGAAAACCCGTGACTCCTCGTAAGCAATAAATACAGGCTCGAGACACTCCTCGAGTATTTCGGGGAGGAATTTCCCGGGAATGCGAAAAATGTGAGATATACTTTCTGAGATAAAAAATTCTCTATTCAGTCTTAAGAGCCTGAAAGAAGCTCTTTTTTATAAATTATTTTGTTATTCCTTTCATTTTTTATCAGGATAAGAGCGGAATCCCCGTTTTTCAGTTCTACTCCTTCAGGCAGGGACAGTTTAATCTGGGTCGCTACTTCCAGAACAACAGGAGGATCAGGGCTAATCTCATACTCGATGCCGTTCTGCTGGAGATAGACCCCGGTGCTTTCCCCTAAGTTAAGGGGGGCTCCTCCTTTATGTTCTATTTTAAGGGTTGTTGAATCGAGTCTCTGGATATCCAGCTGTGTAAAAGTCCCAGAGTTCAGGGATCTTTCCATACTCCCCCCAAGGAGCACAGATACCCCCAGAAGAGCAAGGAGCCCCACGCACATCATCGCGAGGGCAATGACTACAATACTGCTTACGGCTTTCTCATCATACTTGAGGTTAGTTAAGGGTCCGCTTAAGTATTTACTTAAAAAGCTGTTTATGAATTCACTTAAGGACCCTGAACCAAAAATAACGTCATCCCCGTCATGGAAGCGATTCAAAAACTTCCTATTAATTTGCTAATAGTGTTATGCGTCTTCATATATTAAAAAGTTTCAAAAAATTTCAACATCTTTTCAGTCCTTAACCAGTCCTGAGATTATGTGATTATTCGCAGAAGCTCTATTAGAAAATTAAACCAGGCAAAAACTTCCGTTATGAAATAATAAATGAGATCTCCTAATATAACTGCCATAATAAAACTCGCTGTTATGGGAATCATGAATGGAAGTCCTGGAGTTACCCAGATAGTGCTTCCAAGGCGTCCCTGTTCCTCGTGTGCCTCAAGTCGAGAGATCATATTATGGTTTACATTAATTCCTCTGCCTGCAAAAGAAGGATATAACTTCCCGTTATTCAGCTCAAAACGTTCAGCTAGCCGGATATGTCTGCCTTTATCCAGAAGCCTTCGCAGGTCCTTAATGTTTATCCTGTATGCAAAAAACATATAAATTGGTTTTTTGAGCATATCAGGAGTAAAATGAAGAATGTTGTAACAGAAAAGTCCTAAAGGAACAGCAGCGGTAAGAAATAAGGAATTTTCAAGAACAGTAAGTGCAAAGAGTCCTGCAGGGGGAAATCCAAGCAGGGGAAAAGTGTGGCCGTAAAACTCCAGGACAGGGTAAACCGGGACAAGAGTTCCGATCATTATCAGGGCTTTTGCATCTGCACCTCCGAAAACCCTGACCCTGAAAAGCAGATAAGTCAGAAATAAACTGGAAAAAAAAGAAAAAACTAACTGGAGAAAATAGGACACTCCCCCATTTACAATCTCATATATTAAGAAACCTGAAAGGGAAAGAAGCATAAGCTTCCATACACGGTTTGGAACCCTGCGGGTTTTCAGGTCCAGGTAGGAAGAGTAAAAGAGAAAAGGCAGGCAGGCTGCCAATTTCAAAATTTCGATCATGTATATTTTTCTACTCTTTTGCTTTGTGTTTCTCCAGTTACAATCTTTTTTCGTACTGGTTTTTATTATTTTCTGTATTTTTTCAGTTTTGCTTAGTTTTGCTTAGTTTTGCTTAGTTTAGTTTAGTTTAGTTTTGCTTAGTTTAGTTTAGTTTAGTTTAGTTTAGTTTAGTTTAGTTTAGTTTAGTTTAGTTTAGTTTAGTTTAGTTTAGTTTTGCTTAGTTTAGTTTTTATTACTGGCTTTTATTCCTGCTTTTCCTGGTTTAAGAGGCTTTCAGGGATGGCTTTTTTCAAAGTTTTTCCCATTTCTTGAGTTTCAGAATTTCTGATAGAGTTCCGCCCCTCCGGATTTCATCAAAGATTCTCTTTTCAGTTTTATTGACTTCCTTTGCCCTTCTTGCAAGTTCGTAGGCACGTTCCCCGGGGACAACTACAACTCCGCTTTCGTCGCCGATTATATAATCCCCGGGCTTTACCGTCTGGCCTCCACAGGTGATTTCAGCATTAATTTCCCCAAAACCTTTTGGGTCCCCGGCATTGGGAACTGTATTGCAGGTATAAATCGGGAGCCCGAGAGTTTCCACCTCGTCAATGTCTCTTACAGCACCTTCTATTACCACACCCGCAATTCCCTTATTCAGACTGCTCAGGGTCGCAAGCCCACCCCAGCAGGCAATGTCCTTACTTTCATTATAAATTACTATTACATTTCCTTCTTTTGCGAGATCAATGGCTTCGACTGTTTTTGCCCAGTCTCCGGGAAAAGACTGCACCGTAATTGCAGTTCCTATCATTTTCCCTCTTACGAGAGGATGGATACCTTTCATCGCACCTTTTCCGTGCATCGCATCCGAGATATTTGAGGTGGAGACTTCCTTAAAGATCTCCCTTATTTCCTGGTCTACGGTTACTCTGTTCTGGATATCTACAGACTCAGGAGAGTCCACACTCTGCCTTATTTTTCTTGCAGCGTCTGTCACATTGTCAGAACGGGTTATGTTTCCTCCAACGATCACAATCCTGGCACCTGCCATGACTGCCTGAGCTGCACTCTCTGCATCAAGCCCGCCAGCTACTGCAAGCTGTACACTCACCTTTTCTGAAATTTCCATTAAAATTGATATCGGGTCTTTTCCAATCATCTGCTGGTCTATGCCTACATGAACATTTACATAGTCCACACCCAGAGCTTCGAGTTCCACTGCCCTTTTTACAGGTTCCGGAGCCGAGATCAGGTCTGCCATTAGCCTGACTCCATATTTGTGGGCTGAGCGGAGCGCGTCAAGAACTGTAGAATCGGCTGCACTGCCGAGGACGATAACTACATCTGCACCGGCTTTAGCAGCCATCTCGACTTCCATTGCTCCTGTATCTACGGTTTTCATGTCGGCAAGAATTGTCCTGTCCGGAAAAGCTTTCCTCATGGTGCGGATAGCGTTCATGCCTTCACTTTTGATCAGGGGGGTCCCGATCTCGATCCAGTCCGCGCCTCCTGCGATTGCTTCCTTTGCAATCTCAACTGAGCGGTCAAGTTCCAGAAGATCAAGTGCAACCTGAATTATGGGAACGATAGTATCACCTCTATTTGGAAATTAAAATAATTGAAAAATTGAGTGTTTGTATTGGTTTATCTTCTGTATTTATTTTTTTAATTTTTATTATATCCTTAAATTTTTATTATATCCTTAAATTTTTATTATATCCTTAAATTTTTATTATATCCTTAAATTTTTACTATGACCTTTATTACCTTTTTGATTTACTTATTACTCATGTTCCTTGTTTACTGCCCATTTTTATTATGTGAGTTCTTCATTATCTATATTACTTTTCATTCTGGATGCCTTTCTTTTGAATATTTTTGTTTCTGCAGTGTCATATTCGCAGCCGAAAACTCGTCGCTAAATAGTTGTCACAAAATTTTTTTATCAGAGAGAACAATCTAGTTAGGGGATAGTTTATGGAAAAGAGCCTTAAAACAGATGATGAAAACGACATCTCTCAAAAATATATCACTGATGTGGAGCGCAAGCAGCTTTTGTCAGCTCTACATTCCCGTCTCTTCTGGGTCGGGCAGCGTATCCCGGATTATGTGGAATTTGAAGGAGAAACATTCCCGCTTCATAAATATGTATGGGAGCTGATTCAGAAAGACAACCTTACGGAAAGCGAAAAAGCCAGAATAGATAAGTGCATCGATATTATTTCGGAAAAAGAACAGAAGGACGAAAAGGAGCTTGAAGAGAAACCCCTTACACATGAACAGGCAAACTCTCTCTACCACGAGACTGCAGGCTTGCTGCGTGCGATAATGGATCTTAAAGATATTGAGAGTGGAGAACTTAAAGAGAGTGCGAAACGCTTCCAGGAGCAGTTTATCACCCAGAGAGTCAGGGATGCCAGGCTCTGGCTCGAATTCCTAAAGAACGTATCAAAGTGAAATGGCATAATCGATGTGCCTGGTGATGCTTAATTGTTGCAGCGCTAACCTGAAAAATTTTCGGAGCAAAGGTTATATCTCTGGGAATCATTTATGAAAACTCGATGCCATTTAAGAACCGAAACGTCATATCAATGAAAGATTTTTCGCGGGAGGAAATCGACTATGTTCTGGATACCGCAGAAAAACTTGAACCTGTTGCCAGGGGCGAGGAAAGATCCCGGCTGCTGGATGGAAAAATCATTTCGCTTCTTTTTTTTGAACCAAGCACAAGAACAAGGTTGTCTTTTGAGGTTGCTGCGCGGAGACTTGGAGGCCAGGTCCTGAACCTGGGATCAGTTGAGGCAAGCTCTGTCATGAAAGGGGAAAACCTTGCTGATACTATCCGGGTAATCAGTAAATATGCTGACCTTATCGTGCTGCGTCATCCTCTTGATGGGTCGGCACGAATGGCTGCGGAGTTCGCGACTGTCCCTGTGATCAACGGAGGAGACGGTTCTGTCCATCATCCTACCCAGACTTTTCTTGACCTTTACACAATCCGCAGGGAAAGCCATCTTGAAGGCCTGAAAATCGCCATGGCAGGAGACCTTAAATACGGGAGAACCGTCCATTCCCTCTGCCATGCCCTGTCCCTTTATGGAGCAGAAATGACCTTTGTTTCGCCTCCGGAACTCAGGATGCCCTCCGAAATTGTCCGGGGTCTTCGGAAGCAAAAGATCCGTGTAAAGGAAACTGATTCTCTTGAGGATATAATAGGGGATGTCGATGTCCTGTATATGACAAGAGTTCAACGGGAGCGTTTTCCTGATCCTGATGAATATGAAAAGGTTAAAAACAGTCTGAGGGTCACAGGCGACCTTTTAAAAGCTGCAGACCCTGACCTTAAAATCCTTCATCCTCTCCCGAGGGTCAATGAGATCTCTCCTGAGGTGGATGAAACCCCCCATGCATGCTATTTTGAGCAGGCTTTCTATGGAGTTCCGATCCGCATGGCACTGCTTGCTCTTGCAATGGGGGTGATTGAATGAATGAAAAAAGGGACCTGAAGATTCAGGCAATCGAAAACGGGACTGTGATCGATCACATAACAGCTGGCCAGGCTCTAAACGTCCTGCGCATCCTGAGGATTTCCAGTGCTTTTCGGGAAACTATCAGTTTTGTGATGAACGCTCCCGGGGCGCGAGGCAAAAAAGACGTTGTTAAGATTGAGGGCAAGGAACTCAGTATTGAGGAACTTAACAGAATAGCCCTGATCTCTCCTAAAGCTACAATCAATATCATCAGGGATTTTAAAGTGATTCAGAAAAATAAAGTCGTGCTTCCGTCTTATATGGAAGGAGTTGTCCGCTGTACGAATCTAAACTGCATCTCTAACAGCAGCGAACCCATTAAATCCAAATTTTCAGTGCTTCAGTCCGAAGAAGAAGGGGTTTCCCTTCACTGCCTGTATTGTGAGCACGTGATTTCCGAAGAGATTGCGGAAAATTTGCTTTGATTCTTTACAAATTGAGGAAAAAGTAGAAGTGCTGAATATCAGGAAAGCCAGATATTCTTCAGCACTTTTCAGCAAAAGGAGTTCCTCAGCAGGGCGGTACTCCTGCCGAGGAATATGGATCTCTTTTCATCTTGAAATTCCCACCGGTTTCCAGGTGGGATAAAAGGATTACATATGGCTGACTAAACTTTTGGCTCTGTTAATGCCGTTCTTTAATTATAACTGCCCATTGTTATAGGCATCAAGCTTCAGGTATATGGCTTCTCCACTCGGAATCTCACCACATCCTACTTTTGTCCTGTCCTGCCAGGGAGAACTGCTTGCTCTTATAGGGCTTTCATCTTTGTCGTAATAGTACATACTCATCCACAGATCTCCCTCACTAATTTTGTTTTTTACATCACCCGATTGGCAGCAGCCGATTCCGTTCAGTTTGGCGGCAATAAGTGCATGGAACATGGTGTAAACCTTATCTCCTTTCACAGGTTGCTGCATAATGGCTATTGCCTCTTCTACGGTATAGGTTTCATAACCATAGCCGTTGTTGGCATTACCAATTGTGATTGTCTCCACATGCCATGCTTCCGGGTGGTTTTTCCAGTAACCAGGGCTTTTAGGTGTACATTCGTTATTTCCACAGGTACAGGCTGCTGCAACCCCACTCAATGCGAT
Source organism: Methanosarcina sp. (assembly GCA_041596555.1). Lineage (GTDB taxonomy): Archaea > Halobacteriota > Methanosarcinia > Methanosarcinales > Methanosarcinaceae > Methanosarcina. The sequence goes on along the minus strand of JBFHIK010000006.1, from coordinate 9,866 downwards.
CAGGCAGGCTGTCAGTACTAATATTTTAGTCAAATACCTCATGTTTTTCACTCCCATTTTTTATTTATTGGGGAATGTGGTCCCACAAGCTCAGAAAGGAAAATATTATACTTAATACTTCTATCTCTTCCCCAGGCGTCCTATCTGATTGCCAGTTAGTCTAAATCCCCCTACTCGATAATAATACTCTTAATTATTTAACATTTTTCTGTATAAAATTAATATTTATGTTTTGGATGGGATTCTTTACTAAATTGTATGGGTGTTATGAAATAATCATTTTCTCTTCTTTTTTGAAGCATAATGCTATTGGTTTTTTGGTCAAAAAAGTGGGATGGACGAATCTCGAATATGTTACTCTTTTATTTATTTCATTTATTCTGGTAAAAAATTACTACTGATAAACGAAAATTTAGTAAAAAAATGAATACAGAAAAATTCGAGTGCAGTATGATTGGCTTTAAAATACGATAATAATTCTTATCCCAGATTACGGGTTAAAGGTATGGGGACCTGAAACCCGAAAAAAGGTAATCAAAGTGATTATTGATCTATCTGATCAGTGAATCTGGCTCATCAGTTGATCGATTTTAGCGGGTTTCCGGGCAGGGATGGAAAAGAATAAGAGCCCGGGCGGATAAATCATAAAGGTATGTCTGGATTTGAGGGGAAGAGCTCATGCTGAAAGATGATACAAAAGCAAACAAAACAAAGGCAGAAACAGAATACCTTGATTCTCAGGAACGCAACAAACTCCTCTGGAGCCTCAGGAGCGACTTTGCCTGGGCCGGGAAGAAAATCCCTGAAAGCCTGGAGATTGAGGGTGAGGAGTACAGGCTGCGGGACATGGTCCGGGAACTGGGAGAAAAAGAACTCCTCAATCCGGATGAAGCTGCCAAAATCAGGGCTCTTATCCCGAAACTGAAGGAAAGGGCAAAAGCAGATGAAGAATTGCTGGAAACCGGGGAACTAACAAAGAAAGAAGCTGAACAGCTTTATGAAGAGGCAGCCGGGCTTTTGCGGGCGGCAATGGAGCTGAAGGATAAGCTTGAGGGGAAAGGCGGGGAAAAAGGTGTCGATGAATTTAAGAGGATGCTCAATACCCAGAGGGTTGTGGATGAAAAGGGCTTTCAACAACTCCTAAAAAGCCTGAAATAATGAGTTTGTTTTCTGCTTTTACCGGGGATTTCCGGGGTTTGCAGGGCTCCGGTTGGTTTATGAGAATCTGCTTTTCAGTTTCTACTATTCTTTTTCAGGAGCCTGCATTTCCTGGGATGGATGGTTTTTATCTGGAAATGTGCTTGCAGGTATGTATCCGTATCCGCATCATGGGATGATGTGATGTTTTGAGGCTTCAGGGGGCGGGCACATGCAAGCAAGCACCCTCCTATTTCCGATATTCTATAATTTATACTTTTCGCTATGGAAAACTTGAAAATTATTTACTTGAAAATTATTTATAAATAAAATGGATGTACTCAAAATAATCCGGAAAGAACTTAAAAAAAGCTGGTTGAGGATTCCGATTAAAATGTAAAATAGAGGCGGAACTGAATGATTTCAGAAACCAGCCTTTACAATTGATTCCCTTAAATAAAGCTTTACAACCCGAGGACGTCATCCATATTATATATTCCGGGTTCCTCTCCGCAGACCCATTCGGCTGCGCGGACTGCACCTTTGGCAAAGATCTGGCGGGAATGAGCCATATGCCGGATCTCAATCCTTTCGGAGTTTCCTACGAAAAGTACGGTATGATCTCCGGTGATGTCTCCTCCGCGCACGGCGTGGATTCCGATTTCCTTTCCGCGGGGGGCGATCCCTTCCCTTCCGTATACGTATTCTTTGCCACCCAGAGCTTCACTGATCACATCAGCTGCGCGAATAGCTGTCCCGCTTGGAGCATCCTTTTTCTGGTTGTGGTGAGCTTCGATAATCTCTATATCGTAGTCTGCAAGATACTTTGCAGCTTCCCTAACGATCTTGAAAAAGACGTTAACGCCTACGGAATAGTTAGGGGATATGACTGCACGTACCTTATTTTTCCGGATTGCTTCATCAATTACTGCCCGCTGTTCCGAAGTCAGGCCTGTAGTTCCTATTATAAGGTTTACTCCGCAACCTGCTGCAACAGGGGCATTTACAATGGTTGCACCGGCTATAGTAAAGTCAATAAGGACCTCAGCCTGAGTCTTTTTCAGGACTGTTTCGAGATCTTTTACATCTGAAATCTGGATTCCCAGGTTGCCCACATGGGCAAATTCTCCTGCATCCTTTCCGATATTGCCCACATCAAAAGCGGCAACAAGCTGCATGTTGGTGGAGCTGGTAATGTTTTCTATAATTAAGGAGCCCATCCTGCCGCAGGCTCCGAGTACTGCTGCATTAATCATTTCATTACCCCCAGTTTCTTGAGCTCCGTTAAAAGCTTTAACTGATTTGCATCGCTCATGGGAGCGAGGGGAAGCCTCAGGTGCCCGCTTGCGAGCCCGACAAGCTCTGCAGCTTTCTTAGCCGGAATCGGGTTTGTTTCAAGGAAAAGGGCACGGATCAGAGGGGCTATCTCGAAATGGATCTTTCTTGCAGTCTCGTAATCTCCTTTGAGGGCTGCATTTACCATTCCCGACATTTTGTCAGGCACAATATTTGCAACAACTGAAATAACTCCACTGCCCCCCATGGAAATAATTGGAAGAGTCAACCCATCTTCGCCTGAGAAAACCACGAAATCGTCATCAATAGTCTGCTCAAGGATCTGGGAAACTTTGCCGACGTTCCCGCTGGCTTCTTTGATTCCCGCGATGTTTTCTACCTTTGCAAGTTTGGTGATAACATCCACAGGCATGTCCTGCCCTGTCCGCGAGGGGACATTGTAGAGGATCATAGGGATATCTACTGCCTCTGCAATTTTTTTGAAGTGAGCTAGCAGGCCTGCAGGATTAGGCTTGTTGTAATAGGGAGAGATTAGAAGTACGCCATCAACACCCGCATCTGCAGCGTGTTTTGTAAATTGGAGAGCTTCTCCCGTGTTGTTTGAACCTGTTCCTGCAATCACAGGAACCTTTGAGCACTCCACTGCAATGTCGATTACTTCTTCATGCTCCAAAGCGGAAAGAGTTGCCGATTCTCCGGTCGTGCCACAGGGCACGATTCCCGAAACTCCTCCCTCTTCCACAAACGCTATATTCCTTCGTAGCCCTTCCCTGTCAATCCTGTCATCTTTAGTAAAAGGAGTGATCAGGGCAGGCATTGCTCCTTCAAACATATAGATACCCCTGCCTGTTTCCTGGAAATAAGTTCTTTATCTATTCAGTAAACTTATTCAGTAAACTTTCATGCGTGCAACTTTTCTTGTGACGTAGCCTGCAACCCTGTTTCTAATTATTTTACTCTCAATGGTTGTATACTTTGTCACAAGGAGTTTGTTGGTATCAAAGTCCTTTGTAAAAACGTCTCCGTAGTTTTCAAGCAGGCTAAATGCAGTTCTTTTGATGTTTGTCTGTCTTATATTTCCCATCGTATCTCCTCTTATATTTTTGTTTTTTATTCCAGTTATTCAAGTTTTTGTGGTTTGTCTAAACCATGTTTCCCTGTGAATTCTGGTTAACGTGAAGCCGGAAAAGGAAGCAGTTCCATAACATGGGTTTTCTTCTATCTCCGATTAATGATTTAGCGGAAACTGGATTCAAAAATTTAACTATACTGATTTTGTCGACTAATAGGTAACTTGAGATTTATAAGTTTTGGGGTGAAAAAGTATTTTTGGGAATATCCCTACCTTTTCTGTAAATGTTTTTTCTCTTTCCCCACCTATTTCTTCCTGTCCCTTTTAATTAACTCCCTTTCTTATTCCTGTTTTTTCCTTTAATCTATGTCCTGTTTATTTTTACCTATCCTTTCCCACTCTTCATTTTTTGCTTATTCCTGCCTTTTAATCTCTTTTTTTCACTTTTTTGCTCTTTACATAATCTGTTTTCCCAAGAAAGCGGTCAAGTGTTCCTGCATTCGTAAAAACAGGTTCTCTTGCCCCTTTGCGGTTGACAATAAGCCCGAATAAAACGATGAGCAGACCAAGATCCGGCTTTGCATCAATGCTGATTGCCCCTATGAGGATCAGGGAAGAAGCTGCAAGCCCCCTGAGGGCACCTTTCCTGTAGGATAAATAACCCGTCCTTTTAAAAATCCGAATATCTCGAATCGTCAGGAAGAGGGCTACAAAATAGGCAAACATTGCAATTTCCAGATACATTCTTTTCTCCATTTTCTTCTTGGTTTCGCACTTTTTAACTCCTTACAGGTTGATCCTTAAGGGTTCAACCGTATACACGGGTAAATCGCGCTGATGATTTTTCAGGGGACAGTGCAAGACCAGTATCACAGTTTATAAGGAAGGCAAGGTGGTCAACGAGAGCCTATTACAAGCTCATCGCGTTAGCGTGATAAGTTGACATTAAGGGTTCTCAGTATTGCAATAAGGGTGGGTAAATCAGATATGAAAATCTTGCCGTTCATATGAATAATATTGCCGGTTAGTAGTTACATATGGTATTATTAATATCGGATAATAATGCAAAATCAGGTATTCTATATACTATATAAAACCACAGGTTTTAAAACCACAGGTTTAGCTCTTTCTGTTAATTCTCTTTGTGCCAAAAAACAGACGAAAAAGCAGTTTTTCACGGAATAATTATGCACTTTGAATATATTTAGATCACTATTTTGAGGGCCTCTTTGAGATCAATATATTCAGGTCACTATATTTAGATCAATCTGTTGAGGTCACTATATTTAGATCAATCTGTTGAGGTCACTATATTTAGATCAATCTGTTGAGGTCACTATATTCAGAGCATCCGGGGGTCAAGGAGCCCACTCAGGAGCAAAAGCCCGAGGAAGAGGGGCTGGTGGATAAAATATATGAGCAGGGAACGTTTTCCGACCCACGAAACGAGTTTCTGAAGCAAGAAGTCCTCGGCTTCAGGGGCTTTAAACTGTCTATTTCCACCTTTATAAAGAGAGTTGCCAAGGAAAATTCCTGTAAGAAGTATCCCAAACCAGGGGAACAGAGGAAAATAATCCAGGGTTATGAAACCTTCGGGCCTGAATCCCAACCAGAGAAGAGCAGAAAACTCGAAAGTCCTGTCTTTGAGGTATAACCCCACAATGCCAAAAAACAGGCCGAAGAACAGGTTTTCTTTTCCGTACTTCAGGAACGGGTAGGCAAGCACTGCTGAGACCCCGAAAAAGTGAAGGATTCCAAAGAGAATATACTGTCCCGGGAAAAAAAACCAGGTTATCCCTGTAATTATCATTCCCATTGAAAAAAGTCTCAGCCCTCTTTTAAGGTATTTTGAAAAATTTTCCGCAGGCTTTCCTGAGATTCCATTGGCAAGAGCTTTTGAACGGCTTATGGAAAGAGCGGCTCCGGAGATCAGAATAAAAAGGAAAGCTGCCCCTCTACCAATATAGAGAAACGTGCCGGACCTTAACTCAATATCAGCAAGCCCAAAAAAATCCAGATCATAGAGAAAATGATATCCAAGCATTAAAATAACTGCAAAACCTCGCAGGCAATCAATTTCCCAGAAGCGGTTTGAGTGCCTTCCCATAAATTTTTTCTCCGAAATGCCCTGAAATCCCGTTAATAATGAACTTTCGACTCTCTTTTAAGAGAGCCACACTTATATATTCTACGGGACACAGAAATAAAACAGGCATTACTTTCCAGTCTGTTACCTTTGCAGCGGCAGGAGAGGCGGTAGCCCCAAAAAATAGGATTAGTATAATAAGTAAACAAAATTGAGGCTTCAGTCCTGCTTTGCTCGGTCTGGGTATCAGGGACTTTATAGATTTTCTTCCTGACTTAAATCTTTTCTTCCCTGTTTTAATCTCATCTAACACATCTATTTTATGTCTAATGTTGTATGCAGTTTCGTTTCTATTTTTTTCAACAGTTTTTTACCATTTCTTTATATCAGTCCCAATCCCGGCCCCAGAAGTGGAATTAGCCCGAATAAAAATACGTTTATAATACCGTGAATCATTACTACGAAAGAAAGGCTTTTTGTTCTGTAAAAGAAATACCCGAGTACGCCTCCCACAAGAAACGTATATGCCATCTCGTAAGGAGTGCCATAACTTGAATGCATTATCCCGAACAACAGGCTTGCAAGCAGGATACCTCCTGCAGGCCCTAAGGACTCTTCCAGTCTTGTCTGGATAATCCCTCTGAAGATAAATTCCTCTACCAGGCCGACTACAAAAATCATTATAATCATTAGTAACAGCAGGTTAACAGGAGACAGATCCGGGATAAGAGGGCTGGGCTGGGTGATTGAATATTCTACCTCTGCAAAGATCAGGCCTGCGAGGACAGAAAAGGGCAGATAAATCCGCATTTTCTTGAGTAAATCTGCTGTCTTCTCTCCCGGGATTTTTTGATGAATGGATATGATGGTTGCCGGAATTGTCATAGGTACATATATGAATACGAAAGAGTAGAGGTTGGTTTCAAAGAAGATAGGCATTGAAAGGTTTACCAGACGAAGGATGGGCAGGAGTATAAGTGCCTGGTGAATTTTGCGTATCTCCATTTTTTTTGAGACTGTTATTGAAAGTGAAAGGATGATGAGAAGCAGCGTATAGGTTCCTGCGGCTTCTTTTATTCTTCCGCTAAATATTAACAGTTCGGCAAAAACAATAGCAATAACAGGGACTCCTGCAGAGATTAGCTTTTTTGAGAATCCAATTTTTTCATCGGTCTGCATTTTTAACATCCTCCCAAACTCTGGCAAAGAGATCCGTCCTGTTTCCTGTTCTGAAGATGTATAGTCTGGAGACCCCATATTCAGACTTCCTTTGTGACATTAATCCAGAGGTGCAAGTTCCTGTAAGGCACACTTTTTTCGGTTTCATTAAATAGCAGAAACTCCAGTTTCATGTTTTTTCCCTCTAAAGGTGGAGTAATAGTAACTGGCTCTTCCCAGGATGCGTTCTGGTCAAGGCTGATATGTTTCTGGTTTTCCGGAAGAGGCAGGGAACGATTCTCAAGCCTGATTTCCAGTGTATAATCCATAGTCCTGTACTCATGGTTCGTAATATCTACAAAAACTGTCCCGCTTTCTCCGAGTGTGTAGTTTGTCGGGTAATTCTCAGTCATTCTGTCAGGTCCCAGGATGTAGAATTCGGTGAACGTTTCTCCTTTTCCGGGATTTCCTATGACATAGACAAGGCTGCCAAGAGAGGCCAGAATAGAAATCACCAGTAACATTGAAAGGGCTCTGCCGGCTCTGGACCCATTCTCTTCCAGAAACTCTGCCTTCAGGGCAAGGATAGAAGTTTTTAACGTGACTCCAAAGGCTTCAGCTTCAGGTAACTGGTGTCTTCTGTAATACGCCGTTCCACACATAAGAAGGGTAAAAATCGAAAGGCCTGTGAGTATGGGAACTTCCCTGATTCCCCAGTCAGTATAGTTCATTCCATATCCCATGAGCGGGACTACGGCAATGCTTAACCCTAAGGAAAGCAGGGCTCTCTCAATTCCTTCCAGGTCTTTTTTTGCAGGAAACAAAGCCCCTATAAGGGCATATCCTGGCAGGAAGAGGACCAGAAGAAGTCCAAGGAATGTGCGCAGAAAGCTTCCACTGAGTACGGGTACAAGTACGAAGATATCAGTAAGGAGCACAAGACCTGCCACAAGTAGCAGGTCCAGAGAATATTGTCGGTTTCCAGCCATTTTATCACTGCGAAAATATTTAGTAATCTATCTTTCTACAATTTATACTTATGTAAGCTTTCCGCTACTCCACTATAATTGATTACTTATATGGTCATCCCGGTACATCTACATATTTATTTTATATATGTAATTCATAACCCCTCCGCAGGAAACCCCTGAGTTTTAGCTCAGAGGTAGTTGACTTTTCCTACATATGATATATTTTTTCCACTTTATGCTGCCAGCATCCCTTCTCCAGAAGTTGCTACTACAGAATACGGATACTCTAAAAGGAATAATCTACTGAATAAATCGGCTTAATACCCCGATAAGTAAGCCCCCACTTTGAAGTAATATTTACTGAAAATTATCCCGCCACCTCAAGCTGTACGGTTAACTCTCTCAAGCTGCATGGCTAACTGTACTTTACTTATCAGTTTCTGAAGACCCGAATTTCCCAATTTTTTTTTGAATTCCCCAGTATCCATAAGGTTTCTTTCTATGAAAATTTTTTCCCTTCTGGCGATATTTTCTCCCGATGATGACCAGTTTTTCTATCTTCCATAGTCTCTCATTATCTTACTTTATCTCACTTTATCTTATTTTGTCTCACTTTATCTTATTTTGTCTTATTTTGTCTTACCCTGTCTTACTTTATCTTATTTTGTCTTCTTATTTTGTCTTACCCTGTCTTACTTTATCTTTCATTATCTTTCATTAATTTCAATTGTCTTCAATTATCTTTCATTATCTTTCGTTCAAATTCCATCTTTTTAACTCGCTCAATTTCCATCTTTTTTAACTAACGGTTCTCTGCGAAATTACTCAGGTACTTTTCTATACGGCACTCAAGTCTATCTTTTCCCACACCTTCTACCCGATTTAATTCCAAAATAATTGTGTTTTGCAAGGGTTATTTCGTAACAGGCCCTCTGGAACTTTCAGGCCGGCATGGAAAATTATATTTTGTACCTCCCCCTTTTCTCAAAACATGAAAGTGCTGGTTACAGGGGGAGCAGGTTTCATAGGCTCCCATATTGCTGAGTATTTCGCAGAAGCAGGACATAGTGTAAGGGTCCTTGACAATCTTACTACCGGGTTTTCTCGAAATATCCCTCAGCACAGAAATATCGAATTCATTCAGGGGGATATCTGTGATCCTTCTGCAGTTGAAAAGGCGGTCTCGGATATTGACTGCGTCTTCAATGAAGCTGCTCTCGTATCAGTGCCTCTCAGCTGTGAAAAACCGGTTGAAGCATTCCGGATAAACACTCTTGGAACACTCAATGTATTGCAGGCATGTGTCAGGGCAGGAGTTGAAAACTTTGTGACAGCATCCTCGGCTGCAATTTACGGGAATAACCCTGTACTTCCTAAAAGTGAGGGCATGTATCCTGAGCCTGCTTCCCCTTATGCAATCTCCAAACTTGACGGAGAGTATCTTGCAAGAATGTTTTATGAGGAGCACGGGCTTCGGACTACCTGTCTGCGTTACTTTAATGTCTACGGTCCGCGTCAGGACCCTAAATCTCCTTATGCAGCCGTTATCCCCCTTTTTCTGGAAAGGGCAAAGGCAGGAAAAGACCTTGTCATTTACGGTGACGGACTTCAGAGCAGGGACTTCGTGCATGTCAGAGATGTTGTCAGGGCAAACGCAGCAGCCCTCGAGCACGGGGATGGTCAGGTCTTCAATGTGGCTATGGGCAAAAGCGTAACAGTCCTGGAGCTTGCTGAGAATATTATTAAATTGACCGGTTCTTCAAGCCAGATCATCCATGCCGGGTCAAGGGCAGGAGATGTTCGGGACTCAAGGGCAGATGTCTCAAAAATTGCTGGCTGGTGGAAAGGAGAGATAGAACTGGAACAGGGATTAAAGAGCCTGATTTAAATATATATGGACTTTAAGAACTTTAAGGACTTGATTTTTTAAAAACCTGATCAATTATTCAACAGGGTAATCTTAAAAATCGAATTTGAACAGGAGAAATAATCTCTCCTGTTCTTTCTTATTTTTCCTAATTTCCACTTACTTTTCAGAATTTCCACTTACTTTTCCGAATTTCTATTTATTCTTTAGAATTTCCATCTTTATCTTACTCTTCAGAATCTTCCTCTTCTTCTTCATTGTTCTTGTCTATATTTTTCT
>JBFHIK010000005.1:0-19591 GCA_041596555.1 Methanosarcina sp. | reverse complement strand
TTGATTTTTGACTTACTTTGATTTTTGACTTACTTTGATTTTTGACTTACTTTGATTTTTGACTTACTTTGATTTTTGACTTCTCAATTTACTGGATTTATTTTTATCCTTTTTCAGTCTGTAAGTTCTTCTTTCGTTTCTTCAATGTCTTTTAGATAAGGCTTTATATCCAGCACAGGTGTCCCGTCGATGGCATCAAGGCCTTTTACATGGAGGACATTACCTTCTACTTTTAAAAGCTCTACAATGGTAAGCCCTATCCCATTAGGGCGGAATGGGCTTCTGCTTGCAAAAACTCCGGACATCTCTCCATCATAGCGGCGGCGGTGGATTAGTTTATACCCTTTTGATTTACTGAAATAAAAGAGGATATACAGTTTTTCAAGCTCTTCTACTCTGTAAAGCCCCTCTACCAGGTCTTTTCTCAAGATGATTTTTGAAACCTTCTGGTAGATTTCTTCATTATACCCCGGTTCAAGGTATTCATTCTCAACGTATCCTATAGGGGTAAACTCGACTTTTGTGGGAATTTTCTCAGTGTTTTCAGTCATCTTTTGCCTCAAAACAGGAGATACATATTATTTCTCCGTTTTTCACCCTTCCCAGGGGTTCCATAAAGCCTTCTCCGCACTTGCTGCATATCAGGGTAGGATAGATTATGGCTTTTTCCGGAGGCTCGATTTCCACTTCACTGACACGGAAAAGTTTTTCTTCTGGCATTTCCAGAACCCTCTGGCTTTTTGCGTCGTGTGAAATCCGGAATTCCTCTGCCTCTTCAGGGCTTGCAATTCCTGCTCTCAGTTTTGCGAAGAGCGCAGTGTGCTTTTCGTCCTGGGGGAGAACGTCGGGTTTCAGGGAAATTCTCAGAGCTTTTTTATCTCCTCTCTTGAAAAATGTATATACATTCTTTCCGTGTTCTTTAAAGATGAGATTTCCTTTCCCGCAGGTGCAGCCGTTGATTGCCTGAATCGCATCTACCGCACATGACCGGTTTTCCACAACTGCAACAAGTTCTTCATCTTTGCTCCTGTCCTTAAAACGTTCGGCAGCCAGCATAGCTACCCTGTACCCTATAGAAACACCGGGGCAGATGTGTCCGTGGAACTTTACTGCAGTATCAAAATTAGCGTCATTGAAATCCAGGTTTTCAGCTCCTACTTCTATTACTTTTCCTGATATATCAGATTAATTTAATTAACGAGTTTCATATTCTCTGACTACTATTTATATATTCTGTATTTCTTTGATATTACAAAAAAATAATGAAGTATTAAATTGCAAATCAATCACTGGCATTGTTTCACAAGTTTCAAAGTTGTGATGAACTCTATTTCTATGCACTCTTTTAGCCTCATGTTCCGCAGACCTCAGGGAAGTCGGACCTTCACTTTAACTTTTTGTTAAATATCTCTGAGGGGTTTACCGTTCTTGAATTTATCCGCTTCGATGTGGTATTTTTAGAAATATAAAAAAATAGCTGGAGAGTAAAAAAGTCAAAGAGGTAAAAGCGATAGGAAAGAGGTGAAAATTCGAAACGAGGTGAAAATTCGAAACGAGGTGAAAATTCGAAACGAGGTGAAAATTCGAAACGAGGTGAAAATTCTAAACGAGGTGAAAATTCTAAATGAGGTGAAAATTCTAAACGAGGTGAAAATTCTAAATGAGGTGAAAATTCTAAATGAGGTGAAAATTAGAAACGACAGAAAAAACAGCAGAGGGTGTAAATTAATCCGGAAATTATGTAAAATTTTTCAGTAAAAAGAGTTCAGGCTTTACTTTGTTTTATAATTAGGATAATAGGGACCGTAATTTTCCGTTCGAAGGTCCCTACTGATGATCCAACCCCATTAGATTGAGAATAAACCCTAACTCTCAATCTCTATAACTTTTTATGTTTTCTAGTCATATATAATAAACGATATGAAATATTGCTTATGATCCAATTTGTCCATGCTCTTACTTTTTTTAGCTATCTTTAAAATATTTAGTTCAATCAAAAATTTTATTAACATCAAAAATTTCAAAACCATTCTCACTTGTTGTAAATAATCCCTTTCCTTTATTTTCCTTTCTCCCTGATTATTTATCTCAAGATTTGAATCTCTACAATTTGAGTTTTTTTCACCTCAGAAAGTTCAAATCTGGTTTTCAGGCTTCCAATTTCTCCAATCCGCCCCTTCCCAATTGATAACTTCATCAATCCGGGCCAAACTGGACAAATTTATTTGGACAAAGTGTAATTATTCTTTAAAAGTTATATGCTCAATAATACCTGATAAAAATTTTTCATGGATTAAAACTCTTCAAAAATATTGGCGTTAGAATTGGGAGCCGTTTGCCACCTCTGATTCGGCTCCCAATTGTGTGATTCAACCTTACGATTAAGAGAAAACCCCTTAACTCTTAATCGTCAACTTCCTTTTTATGTTATAGAGGTATATAACCTATACGACCTTGAAATTTACTTGTCGTTAAATTATTTAACAGCCTCAAAATCAAGTTCTTTTGACTTGAAAGTTATATCTTACCTTTTCAATTATAATCATTTTCTACTCTGTAATATTTATTTGGGTTTGTACTCTTCTGTCCACGCAATAAATTGTGTTTTTGTTATACAGATGGGTGGCAATTGCCAGTTATTTGCTACTGTTTTTAGAACAAAAAAAACTGAAAGATTCGAAAGATACTTATCAAGCGTTTACGTATATAGCAAAAACATGAATAGCCCACTTCTCGAATTAATTTTTCTATCTGAAAAAAGGAAGGATCTTATTTTATTTCTGAAGACGGGTCCAAAAACGATCGCTGAAATAAAAAAACACATGAACTCTAGTGCTGTAGCTGTCCTTCCTCAGCTAAAAAAATTAAGGGATGATTCCCTGGTATTCAAGACAGAAGATGTTTACATCCTCTCTCCTCTTGGCGTAGCAGTAGCTGGAAGAATGCAAGCCGTGGTGAATTTATTAACTGTCTTTGGCAATTGCTATGAGTACTGGGCAAACCATGCAATTGATTGCATACCCGCTTCTTTAAGGAGCAGGATTGGGGAGTTGTGTAAATGTACGTTCTCCGAACCTCCCGACAAGACACGCCTTTTTGAACCTCACAGGGAATTTGTGGAAAACCTTGCCATCTCAAAAAGGATAAACGGTATTGCCTCCATTTTCCACCCTCTTTACCCGTCTCTTTTTCTCACTTTCGCAAAAAAAGGGGTGAGTATCTCTATTATTGTAACCCGGCCGGTTTACGAGAGAATAAAAGAGGAATATCGAACTGAATTTCGAGAATTTATAAATTTCCGGAATGCATGTTTCTATGTATGTGACGAAAAAATGGAACTTTCTCATGCTGTCACTGACAGGTTCCTCTCTCTAAGTCTTCCTTTTTCGGATGGCACTTTTGACCATAAACAGGATGTCATGTGTTTCGACCCCGTTGCTCTTCAATGGGGAGAAGACCTTTTTGCTTATTACAGGGACAGATCCGAAAAAATAACCGAGATCTGAATTTTCATGAATCCGGGGCTTTATCTCCCGAGCTCGGGAATAATCGGAAGATAGCTATAAATCGGGCTCTGACTATCCTTTATATTATGGAAAAAGTTAAGGAAACCGCAGAAAAGATCCGGACAATGGAAATCCGGGGCGCAGGCAGGATTGCAAAAGCTGCGGCTGAAGCCATCAGGGATTATGCTGCTGGGCTTGAGGCAACTTCAATTGAGGCGTTTAGTTCCAGCATCCAGGACGTTTCGAGTTTTCTTATAAGTACCCGCCCAACAGCTGTTTCCCTCCCGAATGCCGTAAAACTTGCTTCGAGATATTCTTCAGGAAATATAGAAGAAGCAAGACAGGAAATCATCAAAAATGCAAACCTTTTTATCGAAAGAGCAGATCGCGCGCTTGAAAAAATAGGGAAAATCGGGTCAAGAAGAATTCAGGACGGAGACGTTATTATGACTCACTGCAACTCCCATGCCGCTCTTTCTATCATTACTACGGCTTTTGAAGACGGAAAAAAGATATCGGTAATAGCCACCGAAAGCCGCCCAAGGCGTCAGGGCTTATTGACGATCCGGCACCTGAATAGTTTTGGCATCCCTACAACCCTGATCGTGGACTCTGCCGTACGTTACTACATGAAAGACGTAGACAAAGTTATTGTTGGGGCGGATGCAATTGCAGCCAACGGAGCTCTTGTAAACAAAATCGGAACTTCTCAGCTTGCTCTTGCTGCTCATGAAGCCAGAAAGAGTTTTATGGTAGCTGCAGAGACCTTCAAGTTCAGCCCGAGCACCATTGTAGGAAATCCCATCGAAATTGAAGAAAGGACTGCAGGTGAAGTTGTTGATCCTGCAATTATTGCAGACCTCTCCCATGTGCAGGTAAAAAACCCGGCTTTTGACTTTACCCCTGCGGAATACATTGATATGATCGTAACTGATATTGGAATTATCCCGCCTGCGATGGCGTATACTGTTATAAAAGAGCACCTGGGCTGGGAAATTGGGGAGATTTGAAGGGCAAAATTCTTTTCTTTCCTTTTTTACTTCTTTTTTCCTTTCCTTTTTTATACTTCTTTTCTCTCCCTTATTGCCTTTAATTATCCTTAATCAGCCCGTCCGTAATCTTGAGCACCCTCGAACATTCCTTTGCAACCTCGGGGTCGTGGGTAACTACAAGAATTGTCTGCCCTTTTTCGCTCAACTCCTTGAATGTACGGACAATGGAATCCCGGGTTTTACTGTCCACCTCTCCGGTTGGTTCGTCTGCAAGAATCAGAGCAGGCCTGTTCGCAAGTGCCCTGGCGATCGAGACTCGCTGCTGCTCGCCCCCGGACAGCTCAGTGGGTTTATGGTTTAGTCGGTCTCCCAGACCCAGGTCTTCCAGCAGGGTTTTTGCTCTTTCTCTCCTATCTTTTTTTGGTACTCTGGAAAAGCGCATTGCAAGTTCCACGTTTTCAAGGGCAGAAAGTGTAGGAATCAGGTTGTAGTGCTGGAAAATAAAACCGATTTTCTCTCTTCTCACGCGGGGAAGCAGTTTTTCAGGCACAGATGTCAGGTCTATTCCGTCAAGGATAACCTTTCCGTCAGTGGCTTCTTCAAGCGTGCCGATCAGTGCAAGAAGGGTTGATTTCCCTGAGCCTGAAGGTCCCATGATGGCAAGAAACTCTCCTTTCCGTACGGTTATGCAGGCACAGCGAAGGGCATGGACAGGAATTTTCCCCTGCATATAGGTCTTTGAGAGGTTTTCAATCTGCATGATAACTTTATGCCTGTCGTTACCGGGCTTTTTTCTCACAAATTCTTCGTTCCGGATCCCAGGTTTTTCTGCCGACATCAGGCCCTCCATTTTTTCTTCAGGCATGCTTCAAAGCCTCCATAGGACTCATTTTTGATGCCCTGTAAGCTGGATAAAGCCCGGAAAGAGCGCCAATCAGCAGAGCAAAAAGCATGGCAATTACAAGGAGTCTCGGGGTTATCAGGAAAAGGACGATCCTTGTCGTTTCAAGCCAGGCATTCATGATATAGACAGCCCCTACACCAACCAGGACTCCAAGAATCCCCCCCAATAAGCCCATGAATGAAGCTTCTCCGAGCGTCAGGAGCAGGATATCCCGCGTTTCTGCGCCTATGGCTTTCAAAATCCCGAATTCCCGTGTCCTTTCTGCAACAGACATGAGCATCGTATTCATCACGCAAAGCCCCCCTATGATCGCTGCAAGGAGCCCGGAGCTGATCGTTATTACGCTGAAAATCATGAAGGACTGCTTTGCCTGCACCTCAAGTTCTCCTGGAGAAAGGGTGCTTGTGCCTTTTACGCTTAACTCGATGCGTTTTGAGAGCATCTCAGCATCCACCCTCTCGTCAGGCACGGCAAAGATATAGGATACCGAATCGCCCACATTATAAAGGTCCTGAGCAGTCTCAAGGGGAATGATCACGGCATTATCAAAGATCGAGCCGGTATAATCAAGGATTCCGACAACGGTAAAATATTTATCATGGATTTCAAACTTGCTGCCCACCTCAAGTCCGTACTCTCTTTTGATGTTGTTTCCGACGACCACACTGTAGGAATCTCCCGGATTGAGGAAGCGGCCTGCTTTCAGCTCCACAGGATTGAGGGCAACGCTGGACTTTTCAGGGGGGACGCCGAGGATTTGCTTTCCGGTCATGCCCATCTTGTCTTCATCAAAGGTGGTCATCAAAAGCCCGTAGGCATCTTTTACCCCGGCTACGCGAAGCACATCGCTTACCTTATCGTCCGTGAGCCCGCCTCCGAAGACCCCACTTTCGGCAAAAACCCGGATCTTATCGCTGGTTACGCTCATGGAACGCTCAAAAGTCTGGTGGAAATTCTCAGACATGGCGCCCATGACGATAACTGCAAAAATCCCGAGGGCTATCCCGCAGATTGTCAGTGCGCTCCGGACTTTCCTGTTCGTTATGTTTCGGATGATCAGGTCAAACATGGTGGTCCCGCATAAGTATGCATTTTAAGCTGTCAGTTTAAGTTATGTCTTGAACTTATTGAGATGCCGATCACACTTCTTTTTTCCCTCTCCTTTTTCTTCCCGAAAAAACCGCAAAACACAGGAGAATACCAAGCGCTGCCTGAATCCCGAAGGCTGGAGATTCTTCAGAAGGGTTTATCTCGGCTACGGGCTCAAAAACCCTCAGGACTGTTTCATGGCTGTCCATGACCTCGCCTTCCAGGTTTAGCACATAGATCTTTACATTATAGTCGCCCCTGGGCGCTCCCTGCCAGATAATTCCTACGGTATCCTCCTGTCCTGCGGTCAGGATATCTGCAGTTTCTTCAAAGACCTGCACATCCCCTGCTTCAGGAGTCAGCACGACCCTGATAATCCCATCAAAAGGCACCTGGGATTTTCCGACGACTGTAACGCTTGCCCCATATTCGTCCACATCGATGTCCGTATCAAGGAGTTCTACTTTTTCTTCTGCCCTGAAGTCCGATGTATAAGCTGTAGTAATGTCAGGGGAATGGGAATGAACTTTCAGGAGAGCCGTGTAATCCCTGTCTTTTTCGAGAAGGAAGGGCCAGGTCATTGCTTTATAGTACGCGTCTGTTACAGGGACATTTTCCAGGCTTTCAGAATATATGATGTCCGTGCCGGAAAGGAGTTTCAGGTCCAGGTCCACCACGCTGGGCTCAGGCATCTGAACGAATCCTAGATTTGCAGAGCTCATAAGGGTTATCAGAACGGAAGCTTTTTCGGAGTCTGCAGAGAAATCCACAATTTTGAGGGTTGAAAGATACTGGTTTTTGTAAGAAAAAGAAAGCTTCCGGGATTCAAGCGTTTTGCTTCCGTTCTTTACAGAAAGCTGTGCTGTATAGGAGTCTCTATCTTTTCCAAAGTCCTCTTCAAGCCCCCAGAAAAGGACTTTTGTGATCTCCTGCCCCCTATCTACGGAGCCAAGCTGGAAGGTCTCTGATTTCAGAATTTCTTTTCCTGAGCTCAGGGTAAAAATAAGAGAAACGTTTTCAAGAGGCTCTTCAAACCTGACTGTTGCATCGCTCAGGTCATGGTCTGAGAAAAAATCAACAATAAGGGAACTTTCTTCTCCGGCAATTGTCCCGTTCATTGCCCCGGATACAGGATTTGCCTGAATACAGAAGAAAGTCAGGAATACAATTAAAGATAATAAACGAAAAGGAAACTCTCTCAGTTTTAAACAGTTCTTTTTTTCCGGCAGACTCAAACCCGGTCCCTCCTTCTTTCCAAAAGCTGCCTGGAACCAGATTCGGTAAACTATCTGGTTCTCTGCAATATGAATATATGCAGGAACCTCTATGTTTAAGTTTTGATGTATTTTTTGTGTTTTTGATGAAGACTTTGTATTTTTTGATATACCGGAGAAGGGCTCAAAAGCCCAGGAGTCCAGGCTTTTTAGGGTCCAGGCTTTTTATTTTTTTACCGTAATCCAGGTCCCGCAGGATACCGGTGATTTTTTGGCTGCCTCTCCGCCCAGAATTTCTCCAAGCAGGGCAGGGTCCCGGGCATCCATTACAAGGGCATCGAGCTTGCAGCGTTCGATGATCTTTGCGGCAACAGGGTCTACAGGGGATTTGGAGCCTGCCTTCATCTCGATTGCCATGACTATGCTTATGAGTTTTTCAGGAGAGATCAGGTCATATTTTACTGCGCTTGAGTCACAGTTGGGGTCTGAGGAATAAACTCCGTCAATCGAGGTTGCAATTGTCAGCAGGTCTGCCCGCAGATATTCTGCAAGAATTGCAGCTACAGCATCAGTGGTCTGGCCGGGCGTAACCCCACCCATTACCACGACTTTTCCTGAGTTCATAGCCTTTGAGGCTTCAAGATAGTTTCCAGGAACCTCAGGGTAGCCGTCGGGTCCGAGAGCCGCAATAAGCAGTCTTGCGTTCAGGCGGGTGATCTCAATGCCTATGTAGTCGCAGGTTACTTCATCTGCCCCCATGGCCCGCACAGCACCTATGTAGTTCCGTGCCGCTTCTCCGCCGCCAGTTACTACCAGCAGCGTATGCTTTTTTGAGATGTCGCGCAGGACTTTTGCGTATTTTAAAAAACGATCCGAATCAAGATTTTTTGCGAGAATTGAACCGCCTAATGAGAGTACTATGAGCATGATGATCTCTACACATTGACAATTCGGATTTTTAAATGTATCGCTGATATTTTTTACTCACAGTTTTTTACCTTTCTTTATTCTCTGGGGTGTTGCAGGGTTTCTGAGGTCTTTTTGTTCCATCCTTTTTCAATGTTAACATTGAACACTAAACTCAATTTTATTTGATTTATTTTTTTGATCGCTCCATTTTTTTCTTTCTTTGTTGTGGTAACAGTGTTAATACATAACTATTTACATGAATAATTTTAAACTATTGAGGGAAATTAATATATTTATATTTTCTAGAGGAGGCAAAATATCTTGAATAACGAAGTATGTGCTGCAGTAATGGCCTCAGTTTCAGATCTCCAGAATCTTACAAATGATCGAATAGAAGCCCTTACCAAAGGACATGGAATGACAAATATAGGCGCTATGTGTGCCGCAAACGCTATTGCTACAGAGCTTTTCCGGGGTGCGAATATCAAGCTTACTGATGAAGACAGTGGCAGCCTGGAAATTGATCATGTACTCAAAAAAGGCATTGAAGCCGCAGAAGAAGCCGGAGCATGTCCCGCAAATGCAGCCCTTTTTGCAGCTACAATCTGCTACTTTGCAGGTTCCAATGCCCAGGCAGGAGTACCTGCAGGGAACCGGAAGATAGGGGCGCTTGCCCGTATGATTGCAGGAGCCGATAGGACAGGGGTTATAGCTATTCCCACTCCCAAATCCAATAACAAGGTATCGGGTTTTGCGGCAGTTCAGGCGATTTACAACGCCATGGCAGAGGGCAAATTGACCAGAATTGATGGACGAAAAATTCCTCTCGGAGTTGCAGGGGGTCCTCTGTATGGGCATAACACCCTTGGAGAAGACATCGGCTTTCCGGAAGTGGCTATGAATGCTGCAAGGATAGGGACAGAAGCCATGATGCAGGCTTACTGGGGAGCAGGGGTTTCTGCAAGCCCTATAATCTGCGCGGTCATCGGGTCTGCCGCAGCTCTTGAAATAGTCCACCCTGATGCTTTTGTTGGGGAGGAATACGGGGGCTTCTTTGATGTTAACAGTGCCTACCTTGCAGGAAAAGCTGCATGTGAAGTTGCTGGCATCCCGGAAAAACTCCATATACGCGGAACGGACGAGGAATACGACTCTGCCAGAATTGTGGGGGATCTGGGCGTCCTCTTAAAAGATATCGGGGCTCCCACAGTTGTCGGGATGATGTCTTTTGGAGAAATGCTCTGCGCCTTTAAGGAATCGGTTGAAATCGGAGCAGGCTTTTCAGGCGGGCCTATCATGCCACCCCTCGGGCACATGACCGCAGACACAATCATTACCCTCAGGGCCCTTATCAAATACGGAGGCAATGTAGAAAAGGCAGCCGATGTCATTGCAGAGGTGAAAAAGAACGAGTGGCTTGATCCTGAAATTGCTGCAGTTGCCCTTAATACCATCTCCAGAAAGACCGAGCAGGTCCGTAGAGGTCTGATTACTCGTGCCATGATCCTCGGGACTGAAGGGGTTCGCTCTGCTGCAATCTCCCGCCGGGCACAGAAGGCTTATGAGGATATAAAGGCCGGCAAGTCTGTAGAAGAGGTTGTCCGAGAACTCGACCTTGAAAGGAAGACCACTATTGAAACTCGGGCTGCGGCAATGCTGGGGGCCATGACCGGGCATGAGCTTAAGATCGAAATCACAAAACTGGTCGGCGGGGCCCGCAGGAACCATCCCTTTACAAACGCTTACTATGGTTTTGACACGGATGCAGACGTAAAATTGACCGTTGACGGCAAGACCTTTGAACTCAAGGGGCTAGGGCAGAAAGTGATTCCTGATGCAATTTTCAACGACAGGAAGGATCTTCTTGAAATCATCCCTCTGGCAGCCATTCCTGTCTCTGAATTACAGCTTTCCGGACATTCAATTATCAACATCACCGTACCTGCAGCTGTTGCCGCTGCAATGAAGGTACTTGAACCAAAGGAAGCTGCAAAACTAGCTGAAAAAGGTGGAAAGGGCGGTTCGGCTGCAATTCCCGGAGCCCGGGAAAAAGCTCTGGAAGTTGCAAAACTTGCAGTCCGGATAATGGATTCCATGAAAGGCGTTTGAGTACCATCCTAAGCTGAAAACCAGCTCATCCACAAAAAACGACCTTGAACGACTCCGGGCAGAGGAGAAAGGATTTAAGTTACAGGCTTAAACTTAATTTCCACCTCTGCCTTTTTCTGCTCTGTAACACACCGGGAGGTTTCCTTTTGTTGTTGATGACTAACATTGACAATATCACCTGCGATCAGGTTCCGTACCTGATCGAAGAATTGATGAAACTTGGAGCTAAAAACGTACATGTAATGCCTGCCCTTACAAAGAAAGGCAGGAATGAGTATATTTTTCTAATTGATAGTGAGGAAGAAGCTCTTGATTCCCTTGCCGAGTTCATGGCACTGGAGACCGGGACTCTGGGAGTCAGGGTTCTGAGAACAGAGCATTACCCTTTCGATTATGAGATCCGAAAACTCTTTATCTCTTTCCGGGATGAGGCTGAAGTGCCTTTATGGGAAGGGGATATCAGTCTGAAAATTGTCAAAGGAAAAGGGCAAAAGCTGCTTTCTGTCAGGGTGGAGTACGAAGAGTTAAAAGAACTTGCATCTTATCTTCGGAAAGCCGGCCTAAAACTTTCTCTCCATGAACTCAGGGAAATAATTGAAGAAAAAGCCCTGACAGGGATAAAAAACTTTACAGCCGATTTCACTGAAGAAGGCTCAGATGGGACTGATAGGACTGATAGGACTGATAGGACTGATGGGACTGATAGGATTGATCAGACTCTATCCAGCAATTCTCAGAAATTATGCTTTAATGATAAACTCAAATCTCCTTACAGGATAAAGACCTGCTTTCGAAACTGAAATTCGCTTTTCATCCGGACTTTATATTTTCTGGGTTTCAGAGCGGCTATATATGGAATCTTTTTATTGCGGTAGATGTAATCTTTAATTCTTAAACATCCATAAATTGGGAGGTGGTTCCTTTGGATTTAACAAGAATTTTACAGGATCTCAAAAACGGAGAACTAGGGCCTGAAGCTGCGGAAGAGCAGATCAGGTCGATGGGTTTTGTCAGTTATTCCAACATTGCAAAACTTGATTCCCATCGGAAAAACAGGACTGGAATAATCGAAGCTATTCTTGCCGATTGCAAGGAACCTGAAGATGTAGTAGAGATTGCCAGGGTTATGGTAGAACAAAGTAAAAGAGCCCTTATCACGCGAGTCTCCGCCCAGCACCTTAAAGCCTTGAGGGCAGTGTTTCCCGAGGATAAACTCGAATGGAACAGCCGGGCACGTACAGTGGTTATCCACGACGGCACTCCTGCCCCAGGTACCGGAGGGGTCGTTGGGGTCATATCGGCAGGCACGGCAGATATCCCTGCTGCAGAAGAAGCCAGGGTCATTGCTTCTGAAATGGGCTGTGAAACCGTTGCTGTTTATGATGTTGGGGTTGCCGGAATCCACAGGCTGATCCCTGAACTCCAGAAACTCAAACTCAGGAACCCCGGGGCAATCGTTGTTGCAGCCGGAAGGGAAGGAACACTTCCAACCATAGTTTCCGGGCTTGTCGATGTGCCGGTAATAGGGCTTCCTGTATCCACCGGTTACGGGGCAGGTGGCGGAGGAAAAGCAGCTTTATTGTCAATGCTTCAGTCCTGCTCTGTACTTGCAGTGGTAAACATTGATGCGGGATTTGTTGCAGGGGCTTATGCAGCCAGGATCGCCAATATGGTTGCTGCCGCTGCTGGAACACGGAAAAATACTGAAGACCCGGAACAGGATGAAGAACCGGCAGAAAAACAGGAAGAGTAACTGTGGATAGTTTCAGAGCAGGATTCTGGGGGAAATTTTCATGAAAACACTGGTCTTTAATCCCTTTTCAGGGGCAGCCGGGGATATGATTCTGGCATGTGCTCTCGACCTCGGAGCTGACAGGAAAACGGTAAAGGAATTGGTTGAAGCTTCGGCGCCAGTATCCATGGATATAAGGGAAGTGATGAAAAAGGGGATAAGAGCCCTGGATGTTCACATAAACGTGCCTGAAAAAGAGCCTGTCCGAACATACCCTGAAATCGTGGACCTCGTAAAGGCTGCAAAACTGCCTCATAAGGTGGAAGCAAGCGCTCTTAACATCTTTTTGAAAATGGCCGAAGCCGAAGCCGCAGTCCATGGGCAACCTGATCTTGAAAAACTTCACTTTCATGAGGTGGGGCAGAGCGATGCCCTTGCCGATGTCATAGGCTCTTCTGCAGCTATCCATTCCCTTAACTGTTCCTCGGTTTACTGCACCCCGATAAATGTGGGCAGCGGGACAATAGAATGTGCCCATGGGACTCTTCCTGTGCCAGCTCCTGCAACCCTTGAGATTCTCAGAAAGGGGAAACTCTATTTCAGGGGAGGAAACGTGAATAAGGAACTGTTGACCCCTACAGGGGCTGCAATTCTCTCACATTTTGCAAAGCCTGTTGAGGCTTTTCCTCAGGGGAGGGCAACTGCTGTTGGATATGGGGCAGGGGATGCCGAGCTTCCGGGGCCCAATGTGCTCCAGGGAGTGCTTCTTGAACCTGATGCCCACCTGATTCAGGATATAATTGAGGTTCTTGAGACAAATGCCGACGATGTAAGCGGGGAAGTCCTGGGCAATCTTTTTGAGGAACTGCTCTCAATGGGAGCCAGGGATGTTGCGATTATACCTGCAACCATGAAAAAAGGAAGACCTGCCCATATTATCAAGGTAATTGCAAAGCCTGAAGACAGCGCAAAACTCGCCCGGAAGATCATTATTGAAACAGGGTCTCTTGGAGTCAGGGTTATGCCTGCGCGGCACAGGCTCATGGCTGCCCGAAACATCGAAATGATAAAAGTAGAGCTCGATGGTCAGGAGTTTGAAACCGCGGTCAAGATTGCCAGGGACTCGGAAGGGGTTCTGCTCAATATCTCTGCGGAATTCGAGGACTGCAAAAAGATTGCAAAAGCCAGCGGGATTCCTGTCCGGGAGGTCATGCGCAGGGCGGAAGAGGTTGCAAGAAAACTCTTTTCCTGAAAACTGCCTGAAAACGTTGCTTTCTTAAAAAGGGAGTGCCTGAAAAAGTAGCTCTCTGGCTAAACTACAAAATAATTTACGAAAAAAGTTTGGAAAAATAAGAAAGGGTTAGAAAAAGGATGAAATGTAAGGTCCAGACATTCAGACTTTTTACTTCTCATTCTTATTCTTTACTATTTTTTACTGATTTCCATGCCTCTAATTTGTTTTTTGCGTTGCTGAAGTGTTTGCTTTAACTCAGAGCTTGCCTATCGAGTGCAGGAGTTCTGCATTAAGGACACTTGCACCTGCAGCTCCGCGGATTGTATTGTGCCCCATCGCGATGTAGCGGATTCCTTCCCTTATTCTGCCCACAGAAACACTCATGCCTTTTCCCATATTGCGGTCAAGGCGTGGCTGGGGTCTGTCGATTTCGTCCCGAACGATCAGAGCGTTACGCGGTTCTGAAGGAAGTTCTCCAAGTTTCGGGTCGAATTTGAGGAAAGCTTCCCTTACCTCTTCAGGGGTGGGTTTATCCCTCATACCTGCCCAGATGGCTTCCGTGTGCCCATCGATTACTGGGACTCTGTTACAGGAAGCACTGACCTTCATATCCGCAGGCACGATTTCTGATCCATTAAATTCCCCGAGGAGTTTTAAGGTTTCAGTCTCCATTTTCTTCTCTTCGCTCCCTATATAGGGGATTACATTGTCAAAGATTGCCATGGCTGAAACTCCGGAAAAACCTGCCCCGGAAATCGCCTGCATTGTAGCGACCTGTACGGTTTCTAGCCCGAACTTCATGAGGGGCTTTAAGGTAACTGTCATGACAATTGTGGAGCAGTTTGGGTTTGTAATAATGTATCCGTCCCAGCCCCTTGTATCCTGCTGAACCTCTATGAGTCCCAGGTGTTCGGGGTTTACTTCCGGAATTACAAGAGGGATATCTTTTTCCATCCTGTAGGATGATGCATTGCTTGCAACTGCAAACCCGGCTTTTGCAAACTCGGGTTCCACCGTAATGGCAAGGTCTGCAGGAAGAGCCGAAAAGACCACATCCGCATCAACGGCTTTTGGGTTTACAGGAACAACCTCTATGTTTTCGACACTTTCCGGCATAGCTGTATCCAGCCTCCAGCCTGCCGCCTCTCTATACGTTTTGCCGGCACTTCTTTCGGACGCTGCAAGGGCTGTAATCTCAAACCAGGGATGGTTTGCAAGTGCTTCTACAAATCTCTGCCCGACAGCGCCTGTGGCGCCTAAAATACCTGCTTTAACTGCTGCCATCTAAAAAGCTGCCTCCGGAAAAATAAATAAACAAATAAATAAATTATCTGATAAAAAGGAAAAAGAAATATGGAATAAAAAATTTATTCCATGCTGTCTGATTTTATTCTTGTACTTTGATTGCCTGGTTCGGGCATGCTTCTTCACATGCACCGCACTCTACACATTCGTCCTGATCGACTACTGCAAGTCCTTTTTCTTCGTCAAGGGTAATTGCTTCAGAGGGGCATTCATCGACACAGGTTCCACATCCAGAACATTCATCTGCATTAACTATTGCTGGCATATTTTTTCACACTCCTATTTATTTGCTCGATATGTACCTGGAAATTAGATCGGTACGTTTTTGAAACTTCCATAGAATATCGAAAAATTTGGTCATAACGCCATTACTCAGATTAACATAAAAACTTATCGCTTTTTAGCAAAATGCAATTTTCAGGAATCGGATGAAGCTGAGGCTCAAGCTCTCAAAATTTATGTTTTTGAAAATACGTAAAAAGAATAAGGAATAAAAGAAGAAAGAATGAAATAAAATGAATAACAGAAGAATGAATGAAAGAAAAATGAATAACAGAAGAATGAATGAAAGAAAAATGAATGAAAGAAAAATGAATGAAAGAAAAATGAATGAAAGAAGAAAGAATATTAGAAAATATGTTTTTTAACAGACGGAATCGTGCATTGCAATTCCTGGATCCGTAAGGCGGTACATCCCTTCTTCAAACTTGAGGAATCCTTCTTTGAGCAGGAAATCCATATGAAATTTAAAGAAGAAATCGTTTAACCCTGAATCTTCCTTTAGCTGCTTTTCAGTTTTCCCAAAGATACCAACTGTTCGGAGAAGTTTCCTCCTTGCAGGGTTTATGGAAATCTTTTCCATCATCATGTGTTCCAGCTTGACAGCTTCGGCTTCTGTAGTTTCTCCCTTCGAGGCAAAATAAGCATCAAGTTCGTCAATTTCGTCGTGCATATTGAAACTCCGCTTCTTGTCCTTTAATCTCTCAGTTTTTCTAATATTTGATTTTTCTTTACGAAAGTCGAAGGCAGAAAGCCTGTTACTTTAGTGGCGGGATGAATTCCGTCAACGTCCCACATTTTCGCTATCTGCTAACCTCTAAATACTATTCTGTCCTATACTAAATACTATTCTTTCCTATACTATGTACTGAATTCCTGGGCGATAACCAGGCCAGGGAAACCATAACTAATTTGATCTTTCTTCACCTCTGGAACAGAGGATAGATCCTGTGGACTTATGAACGGTAGTTCGAGGTATGAGGCAGGAAGTCCGTTACTTCAGTGATGGGTGGTTCACTTCTTTTTTATGAGCCCGTTTATTTCTGTAAGCGTGCCATGATGCTGTTTCTTTTTCTCAAAAGAGGTGTTTGATTCCCTCAGCTTCTCTTCAAGTGTGCTTTCTACTATTCCTGTGAGCCTCTCTTTCGGGACTTTTGTAATTGCGGAAAGCAGCCTGAGTTCGAACTTTTCATTTTTACGAGAAGTAAATTCCACCTGCGGAGCTTCTTCTGAGGAAGTCACACTGCCCTTGACCATGTAGTCCGGGAGTTTCAGGGAAAGTTTAACATGCCCTACAAAATCAGGGTTAATTTCCTTTACTCTGTCCCTTATGGTTTGAAGGCTCTCTTCGATAAGTAGCCTGCCTTTTTCAGGGCTAAGGGTGCAGGATTTTAGAGTATAGATAACCGAGTGAGCCGAGACTTCCGAAAGTTCAATGGAATTTTTCTTTTCCTGAGAAGGTTTCCCAATTCCGGGGACTGCTAAATGGATGAGCAGGTTTTCAAACTGTTCATCTCCTAATTTTGCTGAAATCTTCAGGATTTTCGCTTCAGGGTTCAGTTCGGTAAGCATCTGTTCTGTTGCTATGACTATTTCTGCAGGTGCGATGTCTACTTTGTTTATGCAGAGGATTTCAGCTTCCTTTACCTGGTTCTCGATAAACCTTGGAATTTCTTTTGCCTCAGTGCCGAAACGCCCCGGGTCTACTATAGTCACAACCGGAGCAAAGGACAGTTCGGAGAGTCCCATTACTTCGATTTCTTCCCTTATCTGCCCGGGAAAAGCAATTCCTGTTGGTTCAATAATCACAATATCGGGCCTGAACTCTTCTTCAAGGGTCTGAAGAGTATATTGCATACTGATTCTGAGGGTGCAGCAGATGCAGCCGCTTGTCAATTCTTCAGTTTTAATTCCCGGGCTTTTGAGTGTTTCTCCGTCAAGCCCTATTTCTCCGATTTCATTTACGATAATCGCCGTCCGTTTTCCAGCATCGCTAAGCTGCTTGCTGATTTTCAAAATTGTGGTTGTTTTCCCGCTTCCGAGAAAACCTCCTATAATCATGACTTTCATGTTTTTCCGGTCCTTATTATCCTGAAAAAAGATTCTGTATCGGGTTGACGACTATAATATATTTTCTACTATATATAAAATTGGTACAGCCTTTTATCCGGGATGTGTTTCATGGAGCTTTACTTCAAAATTTTTTCCCCTTCAAGGAGCAGCTTTTCGATCTTCTTTCGCTTGAGCTGCTTTTGCTTGATATGTTTTTCAGGGTTATTGTATCCAGGAAAGATCCCATTTTTTCCAATACCGAAAAGGAAGCCTCTGGGTTTTCGCTCAGGGGTAGTTCACTGAAGCAGATGAAAACCAGTAAATAACCGGACCTGACATTAACCAAACCTGATAAGCAGGCTGAAAAATCTCATAGTTTGGGAAGTACTTTCAGCCCCAGTTCTGTCAGCCTGTAAACGCCCTTTTCATCCTGAAAGAGAAAATCAGCATTTATTAGAATTTCAGCGTGAAACTTTAAAGCAGCTTCGTCAAGGCCAGTTTCTTTAAGAAGCTCTTCTTTACTTTTTCCGAGAAAACAAACCGTTCGCATAATATCCCTGCGAGTCTGGCTGGAAGCTGCATTGTAAGTCTTCTCACATTTTTCCTGCATCAATTCTTTTTCGTTTTTTACCTGTGAATCCAGAAAAAGGTCAATTTCATCGATTTCTTCCATCACTAATGCCCTCCTTTGCTGTAATAACTATCCTTTAAAACTCAGGAGGGTAAATATATAATTATTTTGATTTTGTTTTCAGGACTCTCGATTTAAGGATTCTGAATTTTTTTAAAGGCAACCTGTATAAGCGGTATTTAATGCAATATTCTGGCTGTAAATCAATTTTTGTCCAAAAACCGGGCTTTTCAGGCATATGGTTTATATTCTGGTATCAGAGTCTCGATACTAACGCTTTCATTTTTTGTTTTACTGTATGCAGGCTCCGGTGTCGCATGGAACATGGAAAGAAATCACGAAAATAATATTTTCTGTTATTTAAAAACAATTTTAATAATTCCTGAAAGTACTCTACAAATACTTTCTGTTGTAATAATCTTTTGAAAAATAGTATTGCGTTCCCATCCAAAAACCTGAAAGTTCCGAACGGCTTTAAGAGAGGCTTTTATTTTTGTTTGGGAAGAGATATTGAGATACTGGACTCACAGGCTGCGAGTTTCCTATTTTCATGTTTAATTCTTTATGCCCCTGTTTTATCACTTTACATGTGGAGTAGGTGTTTGCTAGTGGGGTTAGGGGACGAGAACGCAAATTATACTACACTCTCTTTATATTTATAACTTATGCAATTAATTTATAAAGACGTTTTTAATATTTCTTGTATTGTTCTGGTCTTTATCTTTATTCTTATAGTGTTATCCTACAATCTGATTTCTGCAACAGTTCTCTTTTGTTTTTTTCTTTATTTCTAAAAAGTTAATTACATCTTAAATCGTGACCTATTGACAGTTGCT
Organism: Methanosarcina sp.; assembly: GCA_041596555.1. GTDB lineage: Archaea > Halobacteriota > Methanosarcinia > Methanosarcinales > Methanosarcinaceae > Methanosarcina. Next base: position 799 of record JBFHIK010000005.1, on the reverse strand, counting down.
AATTCTCTTTTTTGAAGTGATAATTTCTAGTCCTCACAGTAAAAATCTACACTCCTCAAACCAGGCAAGATGCATTAAATTGGTGTTTAAAAGTGTAATAATTTGTGAGTTCACTATAATTAGAATCGTGAATTTTTGAATGATTATCACTAACAATTGAACAAAAAATGTTTTTAAGGAGCTGTAGAAGGTCAAATATAAAATTCTTCTAATTTTTCAGGGGGGCTTAAATCTCTTAAAATTATTTCATGTTCTTAAAAATAGTATTGCGTCCCCATCCAAAAACCTGGAAGTTCCGAACGGCTTTAAGAGATGCTTTTTTTCTTTTCTGGGAAGAGATATTAAGGTATTGGACTCATGGGTTGCGAGTTTTTTGGTTCAGTTTTTCTTTATCCCTTTAATTGTGGAGTAGATCTTGTACTATTGTGGGATGTTGAAGAGATGAGAACGCAAATTCTACTATGCGTTTCAGGTATATAACACTTTTGTAAATTTAGGTAACACATAATGTTATTTTATTTATAAATCATTATTGTATTATTCTAACTTTTACCCCCGGATCTAATATTATATAACCATTATAATCTCACCAAAGCCCCTGGGTAAATCAGAATCTGGCGCTCTCTTTTGTTTATATTTACATCTTACTTTATGCTATATTTGCATCTAAGTTTAACAAGAAGGCGGGAAGTCCCCTTCCTCGGAGCGAAGCGACAGGTGGGGGATGAAAGCCGTCAACTTCCCCATTAATATTCATCGTGATTAGTTAAATACATATATTCATAGTTTCATCTTTTTA
>JBFHIK010000004.1:0-20088 GCA_041596555.1 Methanosarcina sp. | reverse complement strand
GGACTAAAAGGAAAGGAAAGGAAAGGAAAGGAAAGGAAAGGAAAGGAAAGGAAAGGAAAGGAAAGGAAAGGAAAGAAAAGATGGAGTAGGGAAAAACAGTATAAAGGAAAAACAGTATAAGAAAAGCCCAGAGGCACTACACCCATTCGCCGTGTCCCCCAACATAGCCTCTCCGAACATCATATGCTCCCCCAAGCATATTGATTCGAAGAAAGGAGCAGCGACCCCCAGGCGATTCTCCAAGTGATATATTATATTGGTAGATTACCCAATCTCACTTCCCAACTCCAGTATATACTAATAGCATAAATTATTTTAAATTAATTATGTCAAAAATTGTTCGGTAACAAATTATATTGTTACGCTAAAAGTTTCAAAGCCATCATAAATTATGCAGCGATTCTAATTATTACCCAGAAATATTCAACAAGAGTACTCAATAAAAGAGGAAAAGAATATTGAGAATATAGCAAAAACAGATCAAAAGCTATCAAAAATTAATTATAACAAAATTAAAACTCACTGAAAAAATATACACTAATTAAAAACAATGATTATTCACTAAAAAAATGAAGATTCACTAAAAACAAGAATGACTGTAAGAAGAAGCCCGGAGTCACTCTCCTACCTTACTGTATCCCCCAACACAGCAGCTCTGAAAATATGTTCCCATCAAACATACTGCCAGAGCAGGAACAGGCAACTCCGGGCAATTCTTTAACAATCCGCTAATACTTCGCTATTCGGTCATCCCTATATCTTCCAGCTCCATTATATAGTAATAATGTAAGTTACTTTAAATTAATTATACAAAAAATTCTTTTCAAACAAAAAACCCTATCATGTAAAAAGTTTCAAAGCCATTATACGACTGTTTATATAAATTTATATTTGATCTGAAAATACTGCAAAAAAGTCCCGAGAAGGCACAAAAATTAAGTACATGAATTAAGCTATAAGTAAAAGCTTGCATGCGCAGTCCTGTAGGGTAGTGGTCAATCCTTCGGGCCTTTGGAGCCCGGGACAGCGGTTCGAATCCGCTCAGGACTATAATTAATATTTTGAGAGCTCTATTTTCCATAATTAAGTTTCCATAATTAAGTTTCCATAATTAAGTTAGTTGAAATGTTTCCAGACAAACAAAGACGAATAATATTTGTTTTTCAGTTATGTGAAGCCTGTGGGTTTAAAACCTTCAAAGTTCATTTCAGGAAATTTTTAGACTTATTTTACCACTCTAAAGACCTGCCAGGTGAGTAAACATCTTTGAAGAGTGTATTTTGCAACTTCCAACAGGTATATTTTTTTAATATAAGAGAGTTATAGTTTAACTCATATGGGAATACAAAATGGATGAAAAAAATGCAAATAAGCAGATGGGAAAACAGAAAAAAAATAATAATTTCCAGCGTGACTCTGATTTTTTTAATCGCAATTATAATTCTCTTTCTATCAGCTAAACCTTCTGGTAAGGTAGTTTATATAACTACCAATGGCAGTGGAGATTTCAATTGTGATGGTATCGATGATCAAATTGAAATAAACAAAGCTCTTGCTTACGTGGCAGAAAACCCTCAGTTCACAACTGTTCATCTGGAAGGGAATACTACATACATAATCTCAGACAGCATTCTTATTGGAAGTAATACAGTTCTGGAAGGAGATTCCACAGCTGTAATCAAACTTGAAAATAAAGCAGACTGGCCAGTAGTAAAACCTATAATGACGCAGATGGACAGCTCTGGAAACCAGGATATTACTATAAGGGGTTTCGAGATAGACGGAAATCATGACGGAAATGCAGAAAAGAATAGAGGCGCAGGATATTATAATCTGATCTATTTCAGTGATTCCGAAAATATACAGGTGCATGACCTGTACATGCACGACAGCCATGGAGATGGGCTGAAAGTTACAAGCTGTTCAAACATTCAGTTTTACAACAATAAAGTGTACAGGTTAGGTCATGATGCCCTCTACGTCATCTATTCTTCAAATGTGGAAGCCTGGGACAATAAAATAACGTGCAGAACAAACAGCGGCTTAAGGATTTACAACTCAAACCATGTAAAATTTTACAACAACACTATTAACTCCGAGGGGGAAGGAGGAGCAGGAATTCAAGTCCAGAAAGAGGGCTCTTCATTCATTATGAATGATATCGAAATCTTCAATAACCTGCTGTATGAGACCAATACTGCAGGTATCTGGATTACAGGTTACGGATCCAAATATTCCAAAGACACTGCAAAAGACATATACATCCACGATAACAGGTTTTACAAAACCGGAACCAATCAGGGTTCTGATTGGGGAGGGGGCATAGTGCTCAACGGATTTTACGATACCCTCATAGAAAACAACTTATTCGATGGATGCTACGGGGCAGCAATTGCCCATAAAGAGATAACCAGCGAATTTTCATCTCCAGAGTCAGGCTATACAACCATTGCACGAAGTAATATAATAATTAATACCCAACCCAGCCGTGCCGCTGGAAAAGGATATGCCGTATTTAATAAGTTGAACGATACCCATTCATTTATCCTTGAAAACAACTGTCTTTCAAACAACTCCGGCGGGAATTACTTATATGCAGATTCCACATCCGATGTCAACGTTGATAATGGGTATGTTGAACAGGTAAGTAAGAATAAATCTATGATGAAAGGATTCCCATGGAGTGAAGCATTGTCTGCAGGACCGCAATGATCTTAATAAGATTGAAACCCCACGAAATAAGCAAAATTTCCTGAACATGTCTTACTTTACACCCCGTACGAGGCCGCAGCTGCTTAATGTTACGGTCTCATCGCATTTGTTCAGCTATACAGCCAATAGCATTGTAAACAGGAGTTGTCGGTACATCGAAGTAATATTTTGCTTCCGGATTAATCCAGCCTTTTTCTTTCCAGTACGTATAATCAGCAGGGGAACTCTGGCCAGGTTCACCAAAACTTACCTTTTGGGCACTAAAAACGAATATATCCCGGATTCCTGGAGGGAGGCGCTCTTTCTTAAGGAAATGATAAAAAATGAATACAGCTTCTCAAGTTTCTGGTTATTCTCCTGCTCTCATAACAGACAACCCGGGATTTGAAAAATCTCATTTATATAAATGAAGAACGACTATATATTCTCTGAAAAATATAGTATAAAATTGTCGGGCATTGATTTTCAGCACGAAACCTTTCCTGTTGAAATGTTCCTACCTTTAGTTTTAAACTATCAGAATCCTTCTGGGGGTGAAAGAATTACTTCTGTAATATCTGAAGATGCAGGGCCTGAGGAACTTGAGGCAATAGCAGTTGCAGTACATTCACTTTTAGGGCTTCCGACCACCATCCGCAGCCTCAAGCAAAAGGGGCTTCGTCTGGAAAATGGGGAAATAATTGACAGGGAATATACAGGGCCGGTACTCGAAGAGGTACTCAGGACCGGAAAGACTGTGCGTGGAGTCCCAAAGGGGGGCACTTACCTGGGAAGGAACGTGGCTGTTTGCCCGATCTTCTCGGAGGAAGGGGAGGTAATTGCGGCAATCGGCATTGTGGACCTATTATCTGCCCTTAAGATACAGGAAATAATCCGAACCGTAGTAAACAACAGCCCTGCAGTTGTTTTCCTGTGGAGAAGAGATGAAAAGTGGCCCTCCGAATTTGTGTCGGAAAACGTCGTCCAGTTTGGATACACGGTTGAGGACTTTATTTCCGGCAATATCCTTTATGGAAACATCATCCACCCCGATGACCGGAGAAAAGTTGAAGAAATGCTTGAACAGCGAATCAGGAGAGGTGAAGTTGACTTCAATGCTGAGTACAGGATATTCACAAAAGCCGGGGATCTGCGCTGGGTCAACGAAAGGACATTTATCCAGCGGAATGAAGACGGAGAGGTAACTCATTTTCAGGGGCTTGTCCTCGATGTAACCGAACAGAAAGAAAACGAAGAAGCTCTCAGGAAATCTGTTGAAATGCAGAAGCTGCTGAAGACTATAATAAATAACAGCCAGGCAGTAGCTTTTCTATGGGAGAACAAAGAAAACATGCCTGCAGGATATGTTTCCGAAAACGTGGCCCAGTTCGGGTACACTGTAGAAGATTTCACATCAGGGAAGGTAGTTTACGGAAGTATAATTCACAGGGATGACATTGCAAAGGTCATTGAAACCCTTAAACGCAACATCGCAGAAGGTCAGGATTCTTTCAGCATTGAGTACAGGATATTCACAGGAGATGGAAAAATGCTCTGGGTGGATGAGAAAACCTTTATCCAGAGGGACAAAGAAGGCAAAGCAACTCATATTCAGGGCATTGTTGTAGACATTACCGAACGAAAAGAAGCTCAGAAAATGCTTGAAATCCAGCGGGAGCTGGTAACAAACCTTAATACAACCTGGAACCTCCATACCATTCTTGACCTGGTACTTGATGCCTGCCTGCAGATAGACGGACTGGATGCCGGAGGCGTATATATTAAGGACGAACTCATGGACCAGATAAATCTTGTTGCATCCAGAAGAATTTCACCTGAATTTAAAGAAAAGGTTTCAAAATATAAAGCAGAATCAAATGAGGCAAAACAGATCTGGACCGAAAAGCCCATTTACTCACTGGATTTTTACTCAGAAAATATGGCTGAAGCGGTAAAGGGAGAAGGAATAACAGCAGTCGCAATAATCCCTCTTAAGTATAGTAACGAAATCATAGGCAGCCTGAATTTAGCCTCCCATACTCTGGATAAGATTCCCTGGAATATCCGTAACTTCCTTGAAAGCATTGCTCTCCAGGCAGTAAACCATATAGCTCCGGTCTGTATCCAGGCGGACCTCTCATAAACCGCTCGCAAAATAAAGCCCACAATTATTTTCCCTTATTTTTCGGATCTTAAAAATATTCATCCGGAAGGTTTGAACTACAGAAGGCATTTTTTTACCTGGAATTAAAACGTCATTATCAGGGCATTTTGTACACCTGAGGACAGTTTGTACGCCTGTGAGGTATGTCCTTCATCAGGTGGAGTAAACAAATCGAGCACGTTTGCTCAACAAAAAGCAGGATATAAAAAAGACCATCGAATTAGAAAATCAGGTGGTTCACAAGGTTTACCCTGTGTCATGAAGTATAATATTACCGGATCAGTTCTGAGGCTGTCCTGCTTTTACTCCATTCTACAGTATCCTGTGTCGTGAAGTATATTTCTGGATCGGTTTTCAAGCCGTCCTTAATTTGCTCCATTCTACAGTAATCCCTTATGAACCAATTATAAGTATGTAAGTAATATTATAAAATCATGACGATAGAAGGTGTGTTTCTTTGATGAGTCTCAATATTCCCGAATCAATCACCCTTGTATACCTGAGAGCAGAGACTTAAACTTGAAAACAGAGACTTAATCGACCTCAAATTCCCTGATAGAATCAAAAGATGCCATGTTTTCTTTTCCTCACCTGCCACCTTCCCGGATATTCTTCAGGATTTCCTTTACCCCGGGCCTTTTTCCATACATGAGCAGGTAAACCCTGAACAACCGGCTTGAAATCACGATTACTGCATGAATTGAAACAAAAAGGATAAAGAAACTCGCTGCGATCTGGTAGAAAGGAACTTCTGAAGCCCCGATCCTCGCAAGCATGGCTACGGGAGATGTAAAAGGAAAGAGAGAAAGGAAGACTGCCAGGGGACTTTCGGGTTTTGTAAGGATGAATTGCATGAAAACAAGGGGAAATGCAGCTGCAAATGTAAAGATCCCCGCAACCTGCTGGCTTTCCTGAAGGGAACCTGTTACTGCCCCGATCCCTGCCATCATGCTGGCAAAGAAGAGAAAACCGAGCAGGAAATAGATCAGAGCAATAAAAAGAAGCAGGGGATCTATTTTTACAGGGAGAGCATATCCACCCCCCAGAACTATTGCTGAAATCCACACGACAATCTGCAGGAGGCCGACTGCACCAAGCCCCACGACTTTGCCGGTAAGAAGTTCGGAAGGGGTTACAGAAGAAAGAAGAACTTCCATGATCCTGTTTTCCTTTTCTTCTGAAACCCCACGGAGAAGATAGCCTGATGACGAAAAAATGTTGAAAAAGAGGAGAAAAGCCATAAGGAGAGGAAGCCCGAAGTTAGTCAGGACCTCAGCTATGCCCTGCTCCGATGGTTCTCCATTATCCTCTACATTATACAGCTTCAGGTTAATCGGATTTTTGATCCTCTTGAGCACGGTTTCATCCACACGGTCTTTCAGGAGAGAATTGATCGCTATATTTGAAAGTTCAGCCGATAGTTCGGACCCCGTAACCGGCATTCCTTTTTCAGAGGCATAAAGTTCAATTACGCCGGTCTCAAGGAAATCTGCAGGGACTATAAGATAGGAAGAGATCTGCTCGGACTGCAGGGCATCTCTGGCTTTAGAACTCTCTTTGTATTTTACAAACTCTATAGTTGAGGACTTTACCCCCAATGGCCCTAAAGAAAAACCTTCACTGGTTGATGATTCCGGAAAATTGAAGGAGCCAGTCATGTCAATATAGCCTACTCTCTGGTCTTCGGCAGGAGTGGTGCCAGCAAGCAGAGGGGGGATAAAAGCGATTCCCGTAAGGAGTAGAGGAAAAGCAAAGGTCATGAAGAGAAACTCTTTACGCCTTATGGTTTTAAGGAACTCGTACCTGGCAACAATAAAGGTTTTTCCGGAAAATTTACTCACCAGAAGCACTCTCCACAGTCTCAATAAAAATTTCATTCAGGGAAGGAAGGGCCTGCTCAAATCGCAGAATTTCGGCTCTCTGTATAAGCTCCTGAAGAACTGCCTGTGCACTTATCCCTTCCTCAGGAAAGATCTCAAATGACCCTTCATGCTCAGTAATTTTTCTGATGCCTGAAATTTCCTGAAGAATGCCCAGACTCCTTTTTTCGGCGAACTCCACAAGCAGAGAGTTTTTCCCGTGCTCCTTTCGTATCCCTGCAACGGTGCCGTAAAGCACCCTCTCACCTTTATTAAGCATGAGGATCCTGTCGCAGAGCTTCTGCGCCTGTTCCATCATATGCGTGGAGAAGATAACGGTCCGACCTGCTTTTCTATACTCAAGAATTTTGTCTTTAACGGTTTTCGTGCTCACTGGATCAAGCCCTGAAAAAGGCTCGTCAAGAATAACAAGTTCAGGCTCGTGGATAATAGAAGAGAGGAACTGAATTTTTTGCTGCATCCCCTTTGAAAGCTCTTCTACCCTTTTCCCTCTGTGTTCGTACAGGTCCAGGGATTTCAGAAGAGACTCTGCATTCTCCCTGGCCTCTTTCTTAGGGACGTTTTTAAGCTGTGCGAGGTAGACAAGCGTATCCAGAAGCTTTGTTTTCCTGTACAGCCCCCTTTCTTCAGGAAGGTAGCCTATCCTGTCTTTTGCAGCGGCACTCAGAGAACCCCCAAAGACCCGGATTTCTCCCGAATCCGGTTTTAGAATATCAAGAAGCAGCCTTATAAGGGTGGTTTTTCCAGCCCCGTTTGGTCCCAGCAGCCCGAAGATTTCGCCCTGTTCGACTGAAAAAGAGATGTCTCTGATAACATAATTTTCTGCGAAAGACTTTGATACGCCTTCAAATTCCAGAGCATGCATCCAGATTAAATATATTCCAATATAGAATAACTTTATTGAATGTTTAATTTGAGGGAATGGGTGACAATATGCTACCAAGACTGATTATACACAACACCATAAGTCTCGACGGCTCAACTACCGGTTTTACTGCAAACCTTGATGTTCATTATGGAATCCTGGGCAGTTACGAGCCTGATGCCATGATAGTCGGCTCAAACACCGCAAAGGCTGGAACACAATTTTTTTGCGAAAAAATCCCTCCGGAAGAGAAGTCGGACTTCAAAAAACCTGAAATCCTACCTGACGACTCCCGGGCATACTGGATGATCGCGGATTCCCGGGGAGTTCTCGAAGGGTTGATGCACGTTTTCAGGCGTTCCGAGTACAGTAAAGATGTGATCGTCCTTGTATCGGAAAAGACTCCCGAGCCTTACATCAATTACCTCAGGGAAAGGGACTACGACTTTATCCGGGCAGGAGCAGGACGTGTGGATGTTAAGCAGGCACTTGAAATTGCAAATGAACGGTATGGTTTTAAACTTGTGGTCTCGGACAGCGGAGGAATACTGAACAGCATACTGCTCGAACAGGAGCTTGTTGAGGAAATCAGCCTGGTCCTGACTCCGGAGATTGTGGGGAAAAATGGGACAAACCTTTTCAGAGGCATTGAGAAAAGCGGGATTCAACTCGAACTTGTAAAAAATGAAATTGTGGAAAAGAAATATGTGCATCTGGTGTACAGGGTTTTAAAAAAACGCACATGAAATTCCCGAATTACAGGCAGAAATAATGAAAGTATCGGGGCACTTTCATGCCAAATAAAAGGGATAAAAAAGAATAAGAAAGGAATAAGAAAGAAGAAAGAAGAAAGAAGAAAGGAATAAGAACCAATATCACTATCAGTGGAAGGTTCCGGAAAGGAACTTATTTGGCATGAAAGTGCTCTCAAGTACTTTCATTATTTGGGCATGTTATTCGAAGAATTTCATGTGCGTTTTTTGAGTAGTCATAGCAATCCATAAATGCACATATTAAAAATAAGTATATAGAAACTACTTCGCATTTTTCTATATTCTGTACCTCTTTTTGGCAGGCAACTGGCGATAGTTCTGACTATTCCGCAGATAAGTCAATAACATTCTGCATATTTGACTTTCTGCATATTTGACTTTCTGCACATAGGAAATGTGGAGCACATATTGATTTTTTTAAAATTGATTTGAACTTAAAAGTAATTCTGTTGAGAGTGGTAAAAGCTGCGTAAGCTTATTATAGTTAGGGTCATTCCAATCCTCCTGTGATGAGAGTTATATAAGGAATTCCCTCATGGGAACCAAAAAAATAGATTTTTTTATGGTGCCCATAGTCCCTGATTATTTCCCTCTATCAGAAATATATATCATGAATAATAATTATTAATCCGTACAAGAAACTTTATAATGTACCCCTGTATAATATTAGGGAGTATTAGGCAGGAACGTTTCCGGGGAGAGTAAACCCGGATGAAATTTACGGTGGAATCTCAATACGAATTACAAAAATGACCTTATCATCTCATATACAGAGGACAGTTTCGAAAGTCTTGCTTTAAGCGGGAGAGGAGCTGGAAAGCCAGAAATCTCTACCCGGATTGAAAAACTGTTTTCAGCTTTTCATTTAGTTGCCGGATCTCGGTTTGAGGAGTGAATACATTGCTCGAAGCCTTAGTGTACGGTGCAATTGCCACCCTTATATCCGGAACTGTTCTCCCTCTTCTGTACCGCAGTAAAAACACAAGAAAGACTTCTTTTGGCCTTTCTCTTCTCTCATCAATCCTGCTTCTGGGTTTTGCAGGCGCGATCCTCTACACTGGAAAAGAGCCTGTATTTCCAGCCATAAGATATCTTCCGGGCCTGGATTTTACCCTTGCTGCAGACCGGCTCTCAGCCGGATTTATCCTGCTAATTGCAGCAGTAGTGCCCGGAGTTTCAATCTATTCGGTCGAATATGTGGAACACGCTAAAAGCGAAGCCGGGAAAAACCTGCAGACAGCCCTGACAAATCTCTTCATCCTTGCCATGCTTATGGTTGTACTTGCAGGCAATATGGTCATTTTCCTTATTTTCTGGGAAATAATGTCCCTTTCATCTCTCCTGCTTGTGCTTCACGACTATTCTTCTGAGGAAAATAAAAAAGCAGGTTTTTTCTACTTCGTGATGACAAACATCAGCACGGCGTTTCTTTTCGTGGGCTTCATAAGCCTCTTCAGATTGACAGGCTCTGCCGAGTTCGGACCGCTTGAATACTCTGCAAGCGAACTGGCTCTCCCCTTTCTCTCCCTTTTTATTGGCTTCGGGGTCAAGGCAGGACTTGTTCCTTTCCACAAGTGGCTTCCCTATGCTCACCCTGCCGCCCCCTCAAGTGTCTCGGCACTGATGTCCGGAGTTATGCTGAAGGTTGCAGTCTACGGCTTCCTGCGTTTTCTGCTTTCTGTATTCACACCTGAACTCTGGTGGGGAGTGCTCATTATTACAGCAGGCAGCCTTTCAGCCCTCTTCGGGGTAATTTATGCCCTGAAGGAAAACGACATAAAAAGGCTCCTTGCCTACAGCAGCATTGAAAACATAGGGATCATTTTCACGGGAATAGGGCTGTATGTTATATTCAAGGTTGAAGGGCTTGAATCCCTCGCCCTGTTAAGCCTTGCCGGAGCCTGCTTCCATGCCTTTAACCATGCCCTCTTCAAAAGCCTGCTCTTCCTCTGTGCAGGCTCGATAGTCCATGCCACAGGCACACGGAAAATCGAAGCATTCGGAGGCCTTGTAAAAACTATGCCTGTAACCTCAGCCCTTTTCATGATAGGCTCGGTCTCGATTGCAGCCCTGCCCCCAACAAACGGTTTTGCTGGAGAACTCCTGCTCTACCAGGCATTCTTCCAGTCATTTGCCGTAACTAACCCCCTGCTCACCATATTTCTGATAACTGCTCTCTCAAGCTTTGCCCTCACCGGGGCGCTGGCAGCCGCCCTTTTCGTAAAACTTTTCGGAATCACCTGTCTTGCCATGCCGCGTTCGGAAAAGAGCCGCCTTGCTGAAGAAGTCCAGAAACCAATGTTGATAGGACCCGCAGTGCCAGCAGCCCTTTGCATACTTATAGGGCTTTTCTCAAAGCAGATCCTTTCCCTCGCAGGCTGGGAGATTGAGTTTCCGGATCTGCTTTTGCTGGGACTTCTTCTCGGGTTGGTATATACAGCCCTTTTCGTGATAATCCATACTAAGGAAACGAGCCCTGCCCGGATCAGTGAGACCTGGGGATGCGGAATTCCGACCCTTGCCCCTTACATGGAATACAGCTCGGCAGGCTTTTCCGAGCCTCTTGTGATGATCTTCAAAAACATCTACAGGACAAAGATTGTGCACAAAGCTGAGTACCACGACAGGCAGGAAAGCCTCTTTAAGAACGGGAACGTGGAAATCCGCCTTCTTCGCTTCTTTGAAGAGTACCTTTACATTCCCCCTGCAAAGGCAATCGAGAGTTTTTCAAAATATGTTTCAAGCCTGCAGAACGGAAAACTTGACAGTTATCTCCTTTACGCCTTTCTGGCAGTAATTGTATTGATTATAGCAACAGGAGGCTTTGTATGAACACGTCGTTCCTGCTCTTTGCCCTCTTAAATCCACTGTTTGTCCTGCTGGCAGCCCCTCTGTACATGGCTCTGGTCCGGAAGGTGAAGGCATACGCCCAGGGGAGAAGGGGTCCGAGTCTTTTCCAGGTTTATTACGATTTAAGAAAACTCCTGCAAAAAGAAGCTGTCTATTCCCCTACCTCCTCCTGGATCATGCGGTTTACCCCCTACCTCAACCTTTCGACTCTGCTCATCTGTTCCCTTTTCGTACCTCTGGTCTTTGTCCCGGAACCTGCGGGAGGGCTGGGGAATATCATTGTCTTCCTGTACCTTCTTGCGCTTGAAAGGTTCTTTACCGCCCTTGGCGGACTTGATGCTGGAAGTGCTTTCGGCGGCATGGGCAGTTCAAGGTCAATGAGCCTTGCGGCTGTAATCGAACCAACAATGGTAGTTGCTTTTGCAGCTCTGGCCTTTGTCCTGAAAAGCCTTAACCTGCACCAGATGTTCGCACTTAATGCAGGCACGGTTCTTCCCATTAGCCCGACCCTTGTCCTGGTCTCAATCTCGCTCTTCATTATCCTGATCGTGGAGACCGGAAGGCTCCCCGTGGATAACCCGGCAACTCACCTTGAACTTACCATGATTAATGAGGCAATGATCCTTGAACAAACAGGAAAGAACCTTGCCCTGCTCGAACTTACCCACGCTCTTAAACAGTTCCTGCTAATGGGGATATTGATTAACACAATTCTTCCGGTAGGGCTCAGTACCGAGATAGACGCAGGAAAAATTGCAGTCTCAGCCTTTCTCTTCCTCCTGAAGGCAGGGCTTCTTGCAATAATAATCGGGCTCTTTGAATCGGCCCTTGCAAAGATGAGGCTTTTCAGGCTTCCTGCATTTTATGTGATGGCATTTTTCTTTTCCGCCCTTACCATCCTCATCGAGGTGTTTGCATGATTGACTCGCTCTTCCTTGAAGGCATAATAAAAGTCCTTTTCGTCTTTGTCCTTATCAGTGCAGGGCTGATCATCTCAACCCGCAATCTTAGTTCGGCCCTTACCACATATACTATCCAGTCTTTCCTGCTGGCTGCCGTCTCCTTCCTCCTCTACCTGATAGACGGGAACAGTCAGCTTCTGCTGCTGGCATGCCTGACCCTGGCAAGTAAAGTGATTCTAATTCCTTACTTTATCTCCAGAATAGAAGAGAAAATCAAAATTGGAAGAGACCTTCACTTTGCATATCTGGAACCAACACCATCTCTTCTACTGAGCATAGGCCTTATTCTTCTCTCCTATACGTTCCTTTCAAGGGTATTCGATGGACTGCCCCTCTCGAAGCTCTTTTTCTTCGGAGCTGTGATAGGGCTTTCCCTTACCCTTATGGGAATGCTTGTAATGTTCAGCAGAAAAAAAGTTGTCACAAAAGCGCTTGGTTACCTCAGCATGGAAAATGGAGTCCTGATGTTCGGGCTCTTTGTAACGGAGCTTCCCTTTATCATCGAAGTCCTGATCATAATTGACCTGATTATCCTGGTCCTGCTGACCACTATTCTGGCTGTGGGGATGGATTCAAGCATTGAGGAGTACAGACAGAAATTCCGGGAACTGCAGATCTGGACCGGAGTTGAGTCTCGATGATCCGCTATTACCTGTTAATAATGGGAATATTCCTGGCACTCGGCCTGATTCCAAAGTCTCACAGGTTAATGAATGCACTTGCCGCAGGAAACGGCCTTCTGCACCTTATCATGAGCTGCATTGCCCTTCTTATGCTTGACCTGCCAGCAAAGCTCGGAGCATCCCTCTATCTTGACCACCTTAACCTTTATGTGGAACTGATAACAGCCCTGGGATTCTCTGCTGCAGCTTTCTATGCCAGAGGATATACCGACAGCCTTATGGAAACCGGAGAACTTGACCCTAAAAACCTGAAGACTTTCTACCTTGCGTTCAACCTTCTGCTCGTTACATCCACTGTTGCGCTTTTTTCGGATAACCTGGCGCTTTTCTGGATCTTTGCAGAACTCACAACAGTCTGCGCTGCCATGCTTGTTGCAATTCTGTCAGCAAGGGAAAATATCGATGCCGCTTTAAAATACGTCTTCATAGTCTCAGGAGCCATGCTCTTTGCTTTCTTCGGGCTGGTTTTCCTCTTCACCCTCTCAGAACAGACCCTCGGAGAGGGTACCCTCAACTGGACCGTACTGGCAGTTCACGCCTCTGAGTTTTCCCCTGCCCTTCTCCTTGCAAGCTTTACATTCACGTTCATAGGCTTCGGGGCAAAAGCAGGGGTAGCTCCTTTCCACACCTGGCTCCCGGATGCCTATGCAAGAGCCCCTTCGGTAAGTGCAATTCTTTCAGGGTTAATGCAGAACCTGGGAATCTACGGAATTATCAGGATGTATGCCCTGCTTAGAGAGAGCAGTGCCGCCCCACAGGCGTCTTCTATCCTGATTGCAGCAGGAGTTTTCTCAATCGCTCTTGCTTCATTCAGCATGCTCCAGCAGAGGAATTTAAAGAGGTTAATAGCCTTCTCAAGTGTCGAGCATATGGGCCTTCTACTCATAGGAATAGGAGTGGGAACCCCTCTTGCCCTCTTCTGGGCTCTTTATTACATGCTTATCCATGTCCTGTTAAAAGAAACTCTGCTGTTTTCCGCAGGCATTCTGCACAGGCAATACAGAAGCAATATGCGTGAAAATATGAAGAACGTCTTTAAACTCCAGCCCAGAGCAGCCTGGTGCCTGATCCTTGGGAGCATTGCAATAGTAGGAATGCCGCCTTTTCCCCTCTTTCCTGCAAAATTTTTCATCCTGCTGGAAAGTGCGGCAATTTCTCCTTACCTGACCCTTGCAGTGCTGTTCATGCTCATCCTTGCAGCTGCATCCTTTGCAAACTTCCTCCTGAAAGCCTTCTCGAAAGTGACTGTAGAGGAAGAAAACGAAAAAGAGGAGCACAGGCACATAACCGGAACTTCTGCAGGAACAGGAGGAGCCGTAAAAGAAAACTCCACAGGAAAAGCAGGCTATGAGAAAAGCAGGCTCCCGGGTCAATATCTGGTAAAGAATGGCATGAGGGTCCCAACGATCTTCATGCTGGCTCTTGCCCTTGCCCTTGGCTTTTATTTCCCTGATTCACTGAAGGACCTGCTTGATGCAATAATTCTTGAACTCGGGTATGTTTAAGGGGCGATAAATATGGATATCAAAATGAATAAAGATACAATGGAATTGCTTTCAATAATTTCGGGCATTGTAGATGGAGAGCCCGAACTGCTCAATGCCCGTGAAAACGAAATATACCTGAGGCTTTCGGAATCCGGGTTTGAAGATGCAACTCCTGCGCTTGCGGAAAGGAAGTTCAGCCTTATCGGGCTTTTTTGCGCAGAAGCCTTTGAAAAAAAGAGTGGATTTACCCTTTTTTATGTTTTCAAACAGGCAGGGCAGGCACCTGTCCTTGTACTTGTCCGGGAAGCAGGAAAAGAAAAAAAGGTTACCTCGGTTGCAGGAACCTTCCCCTCAGCTTCCTGGTTTGAGCGGGAAATACGAGATGGTTTCGGGCTGGACTTTGCCGGCGCCCTTGATACCAGAAGGCTCTTCCTTCACGAGTGCTATCCAGAAGATTTTCATCCCCTGCAAAAAGCTTTCAAAAACGGGCCAATCCAACAGTCTGAGGCTCCACGCACGGAATACAGGTTCAGGCAGGTTAAAGGAGAAGGTGTGTACCAGATCCCTGTCGGCCCTGTACATGCTGGAATAATCGAGCCTGGACATTTCAGGTTCAGCGTGATAGGAGAGCCCATATTCAGCCTGGAAATCCGGCTTTTTTACAAGCACAGGGGGATAGAGAAACTGGCTGAAGGAAAAAGCCCTTCAGAATGCGTCGCTCTTGCCGAAGCAGTGAGTGGAGACGAAAGTATGGCAAATGCAACAGGGTTCTGTATGGCAGTAGAGCAGGTCTGCGGGATAAACGTGCCTGAAAGGGCAGAAAGCCTGCGGGCAATAATGCTTGAGCTCGAAAGAATCTATTCCCTGCTCGGGGACCTTGCTGGAATGGCTGTAGATGTGGGTTTTGCTCTTGTGGCAAGCCCCTTCTCCATATTGAGAGAAGAGGTATTCAGGCAGAACGAAAAACTGACAGGATCAAGGTTCCTGCGTGGAATTACCATTCCCGGAGGTTTGAAAAGGGATATCCCTGATGCACTCCTGAAAGACCTCCCTGCCTTCTTTGAGAAGTTTTCAAGGGCATTTGAGTCTGCTGTAGAGAGGGCTATATCTTCATCTTCACTTATTGACAGGTTTGCAACTACAGGCGTGATAAAAAAGGAACTTGTCTCCCCGCTTAACCTTACAGGCCCTCTTGCCAGGGCGTCAGGCTATCCTGCCGACACCAGACTTGACCGTCCCTATGGAGCCTATAAAATCTTTGCGCCGGAACCTTCTGTAAGGAAAAGAGGGGACGTATTTTCCCGCTTTGAAGTAAAAACCGATGAGATAAGGGCTTCTGCAAACCTCATCCTGCAGCTGATAGAAAAAATACCTGAAGGCCCTGTATGTGCTAAATATGCCCCGGGAGTGCAGTCCAGTGGATACTCTCTTACCTTAATAGAAGCCCCAAGGGGACAGAACCTGCACTGGGTCTACCTGAAAGACGGAGTTGTTGACCGTTATAAAGTCAGAACAGCATCTTTCTGTAACTGGCAGGCTATAGAACACGCAGTGCTCGGGAATATTGTCCCTGATTTCCCCGTGATCAACAAGAGCCTTAACCTCTCCTATGCAGGAACCGACCTTTAAAAAGAGAGTATAAGAAATGCAGTGGAAGAAACGCAGTGAGGTATAATTATGGTAAACCCTCTTTCCCTCTTTCTACGTCCAAAGGTTACGGAAACCTTTGAATTTAGAGATGAAGAATTAGAAGCCCTCGGAACAGATATCAAAAAAGTGATCCCGAAAGTTTTCGGGCACAGCATTGCCATCCGCGAACTGGATTCAGGCAGTGACAATTCCACAGAGATTGAAATCTCAAACCTCGGAAATCCTCATTATGATGTTGAAAGGTTTGGGATCTCTTTTGTTGCTTCCCCAAGGCATGCTGATGTCCTGCTGGTAACAGGAGCAGTTACCCTTAACATGGCGGGAGCCGTGAAAAAAACCTATGAAGCCATGCCTTCCCCAAAGTTTGTGGTAGCAGTCGGAGACGATGCCTGTGACGGCGGGATTTATAGGGGTTCTTATGCTGTGCTCGGAGGCGTGGATAAGATACTGCCTGTGGACATGAAAATTCCCGGGAACCCACCCTCTCCGAAAGAGATTTTGAAAGGACTATTTGTGATGATGAAGCAGGCTTCGAAGTAAGTGAAAACGGGAGTTTGAAAAGCTCCTGTTTTTTAATTTTTCCGTAATTCTTTTAAATTTTAGATGGCTGAAAAGGCCCTTAAATATATCAGCATGCTGATGCCTACCAGCAGTCCTCCTGTGTAAAGCCTGATCCCCTGCGGGGACAGTTTTCTTGCAATGGCCGGCCCTATCTGTCCTCCCAGAATAACACCCGGCGCAACCCAGAGCATTATCTCAAAGATCAGTTCTTTATTTTTAATCAGAGTGGGAATAAAGTCCGGGGTCAGGCGGAGGAGGAGAGCAACAAGGTTCACAATAAAGATAATCAGGACTGTGGAGCCCACCGCTTCTGCAGGAGACCGGATTTTTTCATGCCCCAGCATGCAGGGCATGATTAATTTTCCAAGCCCGGTTGCGATCAGCCCTTTGAGAAAACCTGCAACTGCGGCACGTTTCCAGCATATGCGGTCATGAGTTTCGAGCTCATCAGGAATTTTACCCATGCGGTAAAGCCAGTAGCGAGATACCAGATAGATCCCGTATAACAGAATAAAACTCGCAAACAGGACTATGAGCATTTGTGCAGGAGCAAAAGGAATTAACAGGGTCCCGATAACAGCTGCAGGGATTGTAATTTTCAGGTATTCTTTTACAATGAACCAGGAAATTGTTTTTTGTTTCAGGTTTTTGATTATCCCTGATCCAAAACCGAAGATCATGGTCAATAATCCAAGCCAGAAAGACATTTTCGCGTCAAAACCAAGCCATATCATATATACCGGAATCCAGAAGTTAGTGCCTGAAATGCCTGAAGAAATTGCAAGGATTGCAATAAGGGTAGCTACAGGAAAGAGATAAAAGTAGGTTAGATAGGCTGGCATGAAGATCGTTTTCCTTTTTTCAGTGAACTTTTCTTAAAATGGCTGGTTCATCGATTTGCCTGAACAAAATAAATAAGTGACTACTCCCCTCAATGAAGTGAGGGGCATCTATCGGCAATCCTAAGAGATTGTAATCCCAATCTCAAAATGTTAATAGCAGCATTATGATCTCTATCAAGAGTAAGACCGCAGTGAGGACAAATGTGTATTATCTCTGATAGATCTTTTGTAACTATTAGATGTACGTGATCTGGCATTACTTCCATGTCCAGGACAACGTAACCATATTCGTCTTATTTTTCCAGGATCAATTCTTTTAATCTTTGCTCAATTTCCCCTATATTATTACACTTTTATGGGGTACGCCATTCAGTCCTACGCTGAAGAGGCTGTCCGACAATTCAATTTAAGGGTAAAAACATGAAAAAAATAAGGCATATAAAGCCTTTAAATCTAAAAAAAGGATTTTAAATAATACTGATAGTAATTGTCGGAAAGCCTGTGAAGCCCCGGGGCTTTCTGGCTGTTACATGTAAAGTAGAAAGTAGTGTCCAGGAAATTTAGTTATGAGTCCTCATAATTACAAAAAAGGACTGGGGATGAGGGGTTGTCTAAGTAGTAACGCCCCATAATTAAGTTGTCAGGACAGTAGTTACAGTTCCTTCAAAAGGCGAAAGCCCAGGTTACTGAAAAGGCTCTCAGGGTTGCGCCCGAAACGGCCAGCTGACCGACAGGATTTGGCATCACAGTACCAGCTGCCCCCACGAGAACCCCGATCGAAGCTACCCCCATCTTCCCATGCACTTCCATCCGAAGGGGAACCGTTGTAGTTTTCATGCCATTTATCCTGGACCCATTCCCAGACATTCCCATGCATGTCGTAAAGACCCCAGGAGTTCGGTTTCTTCCGGCCAATCGGGTGAGTTTTACTACCTGAGTTTTCAGAGTACCATGCATACTCATTAAGCTGTAACTCGTCGTCGCCAAATGAATACATTGTTTGTGTACTGGCCCTACAGGCATATTCCCATTCGGCTTCTGAAGGTAAACGATAGTTGTCAGTGCATTCTGCTGCATTCAGTTTTTTAACAAATTCCTGGACCTCATACCAGGAAACCATTTCAACAGGTCGATCTTCACCCTTGAAGTGCGAAGGATTATTTCCCATAATCTTCCTCCATTGTTTTTGAGTAACCGGATACTTACCCATGTAGAAAGGATTTTTAATTGTTACTTTATGAACCGAAGATTCGGAATCTGATCTACCCTTTTCTTCAGAAGATGCCCCCATATCAAATTCTCCGGACGGGATCAGTACAAATTCAATACCCGAATAAGAGCTGGCCAAAGTTTCAAGATTTGTGGAGTTTCCAGGTTTTGCCATAACATATGAGTCTTCAATTTTATCCTTTTTCAGATAGCATAGAACTGAGTTAATGTGATTTTTAAGGCTAATTTTACTTCCCATAAGATCTTCCCCCCAAAAGATATTATTCCGTTGTCAGTTTCAACAGTTCTTCTGATATTTCACATGCGTTAACAGAAACAATTATGGACATATTATATATATTAACAGGAAATTTATATCCAGGCGTCTTAGCCAATTTATTTTTGTTGTCTGTGAACTGTTTTTCGTACGGGATAAATCCCTTCCCCTTATAATATATTATAACAAGTCCTTCCCAATGACAACAAATGGTTTTCCATCAGGTTCGAAGCCTCTTACTCAGATCTGAATTTACGGAGAAACTGTTTTAAAAAAAATAATATAAACAAAAGTAAAATATGAGTTAATCTATCATAGAAAATCCCAACCCAAAACTCTAAATAAAAGATTTAAAAACCCAAATTTTCAAAAACCATGGACAACCGAACCACCCGTTATTTGAAATCCTGTTTTCAGAACTATTATAAAACCGCTGAAATAGGCCTTCCTGACCACCTGCCCAACCGGGAATGGGCTTTCATCTTTTACGATGATATGCCGGAAAAAATGATGCATCGGCACAAGTCTTTCGGCTCGCCGGGGGAAGCTCTTGATTACCTTTATGGTATGGCTCCTGCGCATGTTTACTATTCGACTGCATATTATGAATATCCTGATGCGCGGAAGATGAATGAGAAAAACTGGCTCGGGGCAGAACTGATTTTTGATCTTGATGCAGACCACCTGCCAAATTCCATGGTGCCTGCGCCGATGACGGCTGCTCGATTGATCTCGTACACGGGCGCTCAGCCGGCAGGGTTGTGCGTGTAGATGAATGTCTTGAGCAGTTCACGACAGCGGTTCGGCGCTTCCAGCGGGATCATGTGGCCGCTGTCGGGAAAGCGGTGCACTTCGGGATTCGCGAGGTGCGCGATCAGCTCGTCGGTCGCTTTCTTCGGCGCCATCCGGTCGTGGCCTGCAACCATGACCTGGATCGGCACGCGGATACTTGCCGCCGCCTGCTTGCCGTTTCGGTATGCATCGCAGGCCCTGAGATCGGTCGTCAGTGCCTGCGGCACGTTGCGGCGCATGACGTTGCGCCCACCGGCGAGCATCGAATTACCCGGGATCGGGCCCCGGTGAAAATGTCCCGCCGTGCCGAATCCCCAGCCGACCATCATGTCGATGGCCCGCTGCGGATCATTCTCCGCGGCCTCGATCAATGCGGGGTTGACCGGCGTGGCCAGGCCGCTC
>JBFHIK010000003.1:0-23488 GCA_041596555.1 Methanosarcina sp. | reverse complement strand
GACAATTGGCTTCATCCACGCAAAAGACCCGGAGATAGAGAATTCCTTTAAGGTCCCGGATATGGTAGAACTGGTCACCCTTTTTGCCGAAGGCAAGGTAAGTGACAGGGCGGCCGTTGAAGTTATCCGTACCATTCTGGATGGGACGGAGGAAAAGACTCCCACCCAGATTATTGAAGAAAAGGGCCTTTTCAAAGCCGAAGATGACCTTGTCACGAAGGCTGTTGCCGAAACAATCACCGAAAATGCAGCTGCGGTGCAGGACTATCTTGGAGGGGCAGAAAAATCCCTGAACTTCCTTGTAGGACAGGTCATGAAAAAGACAAAAGGAACGGCAGATGCAAAGACCGCCCGTGAACTGATTGTAAAGGAACTTAAAGGGTAACCCGGCAGGGTTTACCTTTTTAACTACTTTTTTAGTGGATTTCTGGCAGGGATTGAGGAATAAATAATTGGAGCTTTCTATCCGGCACCCAGGTGCAGTCTCGCCCGCCTCCATAAAAGAAAATATGATTTAATACAGATCAGGTCTGCGACCTTCGAAAATAGAACCGGTTTGCCTGATTTCCTTTGCCTCGTCAAGATCAATTTCCCCGATGAGAACACATTCCTCTTTTCCGGCTTCTGCCAGGATGCGGCCCCATCCGTCGGCAATAAAAGAACCGCCAGGATAAGTCGAATACCTATCTTTTCCCACCCTGGTGCAGGCGATATGGGGCAGCTGGTTTTCAATCGCACGGGAAAGGGACATGATTCTCCAGGGATATATATAAAAATCTGGCATATCGGCAGCTGAAACCAGCAGATCTGCTCCCTCAAGGGCCAGTTTTCGGGCAACTTCCGGATACCGGAGTTCATTGCAAACTATGAGTCCTAAGGAAAGCCCATATTTTTTCAGCTTGATAGGAGCTATGCTGTCTCCTGCTGCAAAATATTCTTTTTCCGAGCCGTAAAGCTGGACTTTTCGGCGGATGCCGACCAGCTTTCCTGACTCAATGCAGAAGCCAAGGTTGTAATGGGAAGGTGCATTCTTTTCTGAACTTATTGTGTCCTTTTCATTCCTTTCGAGCCTTTCGATCATTGAGCCTGCAAAAATACAGTCATGTTCTCTGGAAAAAGCACGGAGAGCTTCAAGCGTGGGGCCGGAAACGGTTTCAGCCACTTCCTCTATATGGTCATAACAAAAGCCGGTTGAGAATACTTCCGGAAAGACAAGTAGTTCAGCTCCTCTTGAAACTGCTTCTTCTGCCAGAGAAAAGGCACGCTCAAGGTTTTCATGTTTAGAGCAAAGCGAGATATTCATCTGGATGCAGGCAGCTTTCATGCTTGTCACTTTCATTCCTTCAATTAAGAAAATTTGATTGCTTTACTTAGATACTTTATGAGATTATTCTACTTTCTGATTTAAGATTAAGGTTTTGAACTGCAGTATTACAGTGGTAATCCGAAGTATGGATAAATGCTGCAGGCAATAATTTGATTATCAGGAAATAATTTGATTATACATATATACGAATATCTGATATACGAATATCTGATAGAACAAAAAAATCATGAAAACTTTCCTTAGGAAAAATATAAAGCAGGTCAATCTCAAAATAGGCTTGAAGAAAAAAACTGTCTGCAAAAAAAGACCTGAAATATTACTGAATCAAGGACTGACCATAAGGAGGAAAACACCACGGAAGAACCAGCTTCTGATTTTCAATTTCACGCAAGAACCCTTATTTTCAAGTTCCGGGACTTCTTTTTCCCCCGCAGAAAAATCCTGGAAGAAGCAGGAATAAAGCCCGGGTTCAAAATTCTGGATTACGGCTGCGGGTCAGGTTCCTATATCCGTGACGCTTCCGAAATGGTGGGCCCTTCAGGAAAAGTCTATGCTCTGGATATAAACCCGGTTGCTGTTGAGATGGTCCGGCACCTGGCTAATATAAAACAGCTGAAAAACATAGAAACTGTCCTTTCTGATTACGACACTGGCCTGCCTCGCGAGAGCCTGGATATAGTCTTATTCTATGATACCTATCACACCCTGAACAAGCCGGAACTTGTTATGAAAGAATTGCACCGCGTCCTGAAGCCCGAAGGGACACTTTCTTTTAGCGACCATCACATGAAAGAGGAAGAAATCATGGAAAGGATAACCCGGAAAAAACTTTTCAAGCTGAAAAAAAAGGGCAAAAAGACATACTCCTTTAAAAAGGACGGAGGTTAATTCAGGTGCAGACGTGTACCTGCTTATATATACTGCCAAAAAAATAAAAAAGTAAAAGAAAGAAATGAAAGAATCTGAACTCAGGAGAAGCACAAAGCTTAACGGGTCAATAGAATAACTTTCGATAAATTTTCATTTGCATCCTTTTTATAGATTCAACATCCATCGCCATCTTATTGAGCTTAAGTAGGGCCTGGAGTGAATCACTGGTAATGAGAAGATCTATTTAGCGTTTTGGAGGTTGGTTTGTTGGATTTCTGGAGGTTAGTTAATAGATAGGTATTTAAGAGGAGGGTTGTGGATTATTGATTATCAAGGAATTCTCTGACCCTTTTACAATGTGCTCTTTCCCGGTTCATTTTCGAGTTCATGCTCTTGTTGCCGGGACTACCCCGAGGCTTTCCATAATACTCATTTCCGCGGGAGTAATAAACATGCCGTTACCAAACAAAAACCCATGCAAAACGGGTTTTTGAGCCTGTTTCTGCACTTTTTCTTTCATTTTCTGGATCTCCTTTTCTGGTTTTGCAGTTCCGTGATTAATAATAGGAACACAGAATCCTATTTCCTAGTTAAACTATAAATAAGTTTTCCTTAATTTGTCTTGAACTCGTTCCTTACCTCAACAGGCACCCTGTTCATGGGGCACTCAAAATTGATGCAGCGGATGCATTCGTACCGCCGGGCAGTCAAAAAGAACAGTGCCCAGGAAACAACATATCCCCCCAGCAGCAGGGGATCCCTGACCAGCCAGTAAACCGGAAAGAAAAACATGGGGAGCGCCCCAAGCACAGTCATCGCTTTTTCAAAAGGGCTATGCGGACCGGGACGAGCTTTGAAAATCTTTGGCACTCCCGAAAGCATCATGCACTTTACACAGCCTTTGCTCCGGATGTAGTACAGGCAGTGGGTGCAGGTAAACCGGAATTCGATTACGAGAAAGAAAAAAAGAGCTATACCTATGTAAACTGCCACCCATTTGAGCGAATCTCTGGCAATTGCTATGGAGCCGATGAGGAAGGGGATCATATTAAAGAAGTTCCAGTAAAGGCGGTCTCTGGTGGAGTGCTCAGTTTTGATGGGAATGTCGGAATTCATAGGAGACATGGAGGAGTTTCTGGGAAGGAAAGGTAAAAAGGTTTGGATTTCGAGGAGTTTTGCTGGAAAACGGTCTTCTATAGGAGACCAATTTTGCCTTATTATAGTCTTCTATAGGAGACCACTATGATAGAAAGCATGTATTTCCAGCTTAATCCGGAAAAAAGCAAGCAAAAAACAGAGCAAATACTTCACCCATACTGCGTGAATATCGTATCCCTGTCTGTCTTGTCCCGTTCGCTAGCGAACGGTCTGAGCCGTACAACAACAGAAATGAAACAATAAATAAGAAGCAAAATCAACATAAAACCATAATATGCCGCTAAATGGGGAAAGGGAAAATGAAAGATAACACACCCAGAATAAAGCTTTACATAGCAACAAGCCTCGACGGATTCATAGCCCGGGAAAACGGCAGTATAGACTGGTTAACAGAATACGAAAACAGTTCCGAAACTGACTACGGATATCCCGAATTCTACTCCTCGATCGGCACAGTCCTCATGGGCAGAAAAACCTATGAACAGGTCCTGAACTTCGGGGTTCCCTGGCCTTACGGAGAGAAAAAGGCATACGTATTTACCCGACAAAAAGAACCCCTGCGCCGCGAAAAAAACGTAGAATTCGTTTCCGGGGATATAGAGGAATTTGTGCGCCGGCTGAAGGAAAATACTGAAGAGGATATCTGGCTCGTGGGCGGTTCACAGCTTATCAAGGTGTTTCTCGAAGAGAACCTTGTGCAGGACTTGATTATTTTTGTGGTTCCTATCATCCTTGGGAGTGGGATTCCTCTTTTTGACCGGATTGGAAAGGAGATCAGGCTCAAGTTGATTAATACGGAGAGGTATGAGAGTAGGCTGGTGAGGGTGGAGTACGAAATAGGGGAATGACAGAGGAAAAAATACTAAACCATAAAAAGAAAGTCACTCAAAGTTCTGAACAGAATTAATCCAGATATAGATTGATTTAATGGCAATTCCAAATTCTAAAGCACAATATGCATAGTTAACTGCCCCACCTGTAGGGCTGATACCCTCCGCACTCCCGGTGCTAAAAATTTCTTTCAATAAATATATATACCTGCAATCCCATAATTAGTTTGAAATCAAACTAAAATATACATTCAAAGACAACCGTAAAATAAATATCCTCAAATAGATATTTTAATAAGTGCTGCAAATTTAAAATATGTGGATTGCTACAGAAAGCAGATACTACATTGTATATAAAAATAAAACTTCCAATATATAGGACAAACTTTCCATTTTACAGAATTTAAGGGCTTTTTTAGATAGAATCGGAAAGAAAAATAACACAAAACGGATAATCGACCATATGGAAGATAAAAAATATATATATGCAATCAGAGTATATACCATTGATTCTATCGATTAAACTTACAAAATAAATCAAGAAAATAGGAATCAAAAGACTGAAAACCCAGACGTTAGCCTGGGAGGACGTCGTGTGAGAAGTCATGAAGAACATGTTTAAAACCACAATTCTGCTCGCTTCCCTTACAGGGCTTCTGGTCCTTATCGGAAACTACTTCGGTGGGACGGGCGGGATGATACTCGCATTCTTGTTTGCAGTTGTCATAAACTTTGGGAGTTACTGGTACAGCGATACGATCGTGCTTAAAATGTACAGGGCAAGGGAGGTTACTCCGGCTGAGTCTCCGAACCTGCACAGGATCGTGAGCGACCTTGCAATGAAAGGAGGACTTCCAAAACCCAAGGTTTATATCGTTGAGTCCGGGATGCCAAATGCGTTTGCAACGGGCAGAAACCCAAAGCATGCAGCGGTGGCTGTTACGACCGGAATTCTCAACCTGCTCTCGAATGAAGAGATCGAAGGGGTGCTGGCCCACGAGCTGGCTCACGTCAAAAACCGCGACACCCTTATCAGTGCAGTGGCTGCAACAATTGCCGGTGTTATCACAATGCTTGCCACCTGGGCCCGCTGGGCTGCAATCTTCGGTGGCTTTGGCGGCAGGGACGATGACAACGGTGGAATTGTAGGCTTTATAGTGATGGCGGTTCTCGCGCCTCTGGCTGCAACCCTGATCCAGCTCGCAATCTCCCGTTCAAGGGAGTTTGCCGCAGATTACGAGGGCGCAAGGATGTGCAAAAAACCCTGGGCACTTGCAAATGCCCTGGAAAAACTGGAATACGGAAACTCCCACTTCCAGCCGAGCATCAGAGACGTACAGGCAAAAGAGACCACAGCACACATGTTCATTGTAAACCCCCTCAAGGGTGGAGTGCTCCAGTCTCTCTTCAGGACCCACCCGGTAACCGATGAGCGTGTAAAGCGCCTGAGGGCAATGAGATTCTAAAGCCCTCTCAAACATTTTTTTACTTTTTTTTCTTTTTCATTTTCTAATCTCGTTTCCTGCCTCATTTTCTCTCTGAAAGTTTGTCCGGTATTTTTTTAAATTTTGTATGCTATATGTTATCAGATTGCACAGAGAATTATCAGGTTTCACATGAGAAAAAGCACTTATAAAAGAAAGCGATAGATAAAATGGAAAGGACAAATAGTCAATAAAAGACAGTCAGCAAAAGCATCAGTTTATTATCAATGTGCTGACAAAAAGATAAGAAACCCGGACCCAACAAAAAAGCATATTTACCGTTCTTATTTGCCGTTAGTAAGAAAATATTTGGAAGGCAGATAAAAAAATCGGGTCTGGAAAGTTTTTTCGCAATAATAAATTATTATGTAACTTATTATGTTGATTATCCACATCCTATCTTAACCTGATCGGGGAATTTTCTATGGAAGACAAGTTTGAGATTGGCAGGATCATCAGAGCAAAGAATATCTCTGATGCATGGTACCGCGGGCTTAACATCATCTGGAACCACGGACAGGTAATTACCGACGAAAGGGGCAGCCAGATCAGGGAATTCATGGACTTGATGGTGGTAATTGAAGACCCCTATACGGACAGAATTCCCGAAGATACTGCCTGGAATGAAGAAAGGCTTGAAGAGTATGCAAAGCAGCTGATTTCGGGCGAAAACGTACAGGACTTTGAGTACACCTACGGGCAGCGTCTCAGGAACTGGAATGGGGAAGTAGACCAGATCGAATATGTAATCGAGAAGTTAAAGGAGAGCCCCACTTCCCGGAGGGCTACAGCTGTCACCTGGATCCCGCCTGTGGACACTAAAGTCAATGAAGTTCCCTGCATGATCCTCGACGACTTCAAGATAAGGGACGGAAAGGTTCACCTTACAACACTCTTCAGAAGCCACGATTTTGGAGGAGCCTACCCTGCAAACCTTTACGGGCTTTCCAGGCTCCTTGAATACGTTGCTGGAAAGGTCGGAGTAGAACCAGGAACAATCACCACAGTCAGCATTTCCGCCCATGTTTACGACCACGACTGGGATACGGTAGAAAATATCGTGAAAGGCGTGTGCTGAATCTCAAATTATACTAAACAAGATAAAAAAGCCTGATCAGAGTAGTATTCCATGAGGATATCAAAATAAATATTCCATGAGGATATCAGAATAAATATTCCATGTAGATATCAGAATAAATATTCCATGTAGATATCAGAATAAACAGTAGATATTAGAATAAACAGTAGATATTAGAATAAACAGTAGAAAAACCCGGAGTCCTGTTGTAAATGCGTGTTTCGATCAATAAATCATCGATTAAAGGGGAAGTCTTTGCACCCCCTTCAAAGAGTTATACTCACAGGGCCATAACCCTGGCAGCCCTATCTAAAGGAGCAGTCATCCACCGCCCCCTGCTCTCCGCTGACACCCTCGCTACCATCCATGCCTCCAGAATGTTCGGGGCATCCATAGATCAAAAGGGAGATGATCTCTTCATTCAGGGCGTGAATGGAAAACCCGGAGTTCCGGATGATGTAATTGATGCTGCAAACTCCGGGACAACCCTCCGCTTCATGACGGCAATTGCAGCCCTCACTGACGGGATCACCGTGCTTACGGGAGATGCTTCCCTTCGTACAAGGCCCAATGGACCCCTCCTCGAGGTCCTTAACAGGCTGGGGGTAAAAGCTTTCTCGACTCGCGGAAACGAAAAAGCTCCGATTGTGGTTAAAGGGGGGCTTGGAGGAGCTATTGTGAAAATTGACGGCTCTATAAGTTCCCAATTTATCTCCGCCCTCCTTATAGCCTGCCCTCTTGCAGAAAACAGTACCACTCTTTCAATCGTCGGAGAGCTTAAATCAAAGCCCTATGTTGACGTGACCCTGGAAATGGTCGAACTGGCAGGAGTCAAAATCCATACAGATGATAATAACGGCACCGGATTCATCATCCCTGGAAAACAGAAATATAATCTCAAAGAGTATACCATTCCAGGTGATTTTTCCTCTGCTTCCTACCTGCTTGCATCTGCAGCCATGATCGAAGGCTCCGAAGTTACAGTCAAAAACCTCTTCCCTTCAAAACAGGGAGACCTTGTAATTATCGAAACCCTGGAACGTATGGGAGCAGACATCACCTGGGACAGAGAAGCCGGAAAGGTTACGGTAAGGGGAGGAAAGCCCCTCAAAGCCATCAACTTCGACGCCGGCGCAACCCCGGACCTTGTGCCCACTGTTGCCGTCCTGGCTTCGGTTGCCGAAGGGACGAGCAGGATAGAAAATGCAGAGCATGTCCGCTACAAGGAAACCGATCGGCTTCGCGCCCTTGCAATTGAACTTCCAAAGTTTGGAGTCATCCTTAAAGAAGAGAAGGACAGCCTGACCATCACCGGAGGAGAACTGAAAGGGGCGGCAGTCCACGGCTGGGATGACCACAGGATTGTTATGTCCCTTGCAATTGCAGGGATGGTAGCAGGAAATACGACAATTGACACTACCGAGTCCGTTTCTATCTCTTACCCTGACTTTTTTGAGGACATGCGCAACCTCGGGGCAAAAATAGAGGAAATCTCAGAGGAATAAATCCTGCAGGACTTCCTGCAGCCTTTTTTATGATTTTCCGCTCTCAGCAGGAAAACGGGAGCCTACACAGATTAGCAGCTCCTGTAAGTTTTTCAGAGGGTATCGTCTTATTCCGTTTACAAAACAGGTTTTTCCATCCCCGAAATGAAAAAAAGCGGAGGAAATCAATCCTATGCTCATTTGATCGAGCCTGAGAACTGAAACCGAGAAATGGTTCGGTTTCAGGCTCTTATCCTGTTTTTGTTTGACGCAAAATTTCAGTTTCTACAGGATTAACTCGCCGGCGCTGAATCTACTTTCAGCAGAACTACAAGATCCTGGAAATCGGACCCATTCTTGGTAAGGTCCGTTACTCCAAGCTCAAACAGGAAGATAGCCTCGTTTTCTCCCAGTACGGTTTTGTTGTCCTTAACGTAGTCTTTTATAATCTCTGTAATTGGTACTTGAGTTCCAGATGGCTTATTTGGGACAGGATCCCCGTTCCTGAGTATTATTAAATTAGGAGAATTGCTCGTAGAAGTAACCACCCTCTGCGAAGTCCATGAGCTATCGAGAGAATAATTTGAGCAGGAACTTTTTTGTAACCAGGACTGGCCATATATCGTTACAGGTGTACCTGCAGAATAGGTTTTTGGAAGGGGCCATAAATGAGTCTTGTTGTCATTAACATTCCCGGTCACTGCCAGGTCATAGTTCCATGGATTTAAAGTATCGTTTCCAACCTTAAACTGAGTAGTCACCATCTGATCATACGTCGTTCCATTGCTCGCTTGAATTGCGGCTCCAAGCACCGTAAAACTGCTTATAAAGTCGTCTTCTGGAATTACTGTGCCATTCTTGATCTCAAAATCAATTGAAGGAGAGGATTCCGGCGATAAGCTGATCCTGCATTTAGGGAGAACTTCCCTGGAACCCGTATCGATCAATTTCACAACCAGCTCATCTTCGTCTGGAACACTTAAACCCCACTCCTTACTTGTGTTGATTTCAATAATATCTGCAAGTTCCCATACGCTTTTACCACCCAGGTTTGCGGAAATGTCGGCTGAGGAATATACATAGCTTGTACCACCGATATCAACATTGATTTTTAGAAATTCGGTGTCAATGGGCTCTCCCCCAGCATGCCGCAGGTAAATGGTATTGGAAGAAGTGTCTACCCATTCCTCAATAGAGAGATGAGTAGGATCAACAGGCTTTTCGATGGAAGCAATAAATACAAATACCGAACCGAGCGAAAGAACGACGATCCCTGTAATAAGAATCTCACCCAGGATAGATGAAACTCCGCTGGAGTTTCTTTTTAATTTTTCAAATACCAGAATAAATACCCCCTACACATACAACTTCTGGGCATTTTACTTCCATAAGAAAGGGAAAATGTAGAATTTCATCGCAGTAATTGAACGATATTAATTGTCTGAAGTCTGGTACAGGATCCTCAAATCTCGAGCTCAAAGTCACACCCCTTTTTCAAATACAGGTCTGAGTAAATTATTTAAAACATAAGTGATACCAGGTTCTTTAAGAACATAATATTTTTAGCACATAATATTATTTTTGATATGTATGTGTGTTACATAATTTTAATAGTATTTAATCTATCTACTGATATAACATCAGTAGAATATTTTTTAAGGTTTTAGCGAAATTCGAGCCTGAAAACCAAAGCCGATAACGGACCTGGTTTCGGGCTCTTGCACTGTTTTTGTGACTCAAAATTTCAGTTCCTGCAGGATTAACTTGTAGGCGCTGAATCTACCCTCAGCAGAACTACAAGGTCCTGGAAATCAGCCGCGGTACTGTTAAGGTCTATGGTTCCAAGCTCAAACAGGAAGATAGCCTCGTTTTCTCCCAGTACGGTTTTGTTGTCCTTAACGTAGTCTTTTATAAACTCTTCAACTGGAGGCTGTGGATCCAAACCTGGAATTTTAGGAACATCATCCCCGTTCCTGAGTATTTTAAAATTAGAAGAATTACTCGTAGAACTAACCACCATACTACTCTTCCAGCCGGAGTCGAGAGTAGAGTTAGGGTCACTTATCCAGGTCCAGGACTGGCCATGTATCGTTACGGGTGTACCTGCCGGATAGGTTTTTGGAAGGGACCATAAATGCGTCTTGCCGTCATTAACATTACCCGTCACTGCCAGGGTATAGTTCCATGGATTTAAAGTATCGTTTCCAACCTTAAACTGAGTAGTTACTTTCTGATCATATGCCCCCGATTTAATTGCGGCTCCAAGCACCTCAAAACTGCTGATAAAGGTACCCTGTGGAACTATCGTGCCTCCCTCAATATTAAAATCAATTGAAGGTGCAGGCGACACCGGTGCGAGGAGAACCCTGTATTTGGGGTTAATAATTTCCTTTGAATCCGAATTAATCAATTTCACAGTCACATAATTTTCGTCTGGAATACTGATTCCCCACTCCTCACTCGTGTTGATTTCAATTACATCTGAAAGATCCCAGAAGCTTTTCCCACCCAGGTTTTCAGAAATATTGGCTGAGGAATAAATATGGTTTGTACCACCTATATTGACATTGATTTTCAGGTCTTTTGTATCAATTGGCTCTCCTCCAATGTGACGCAGGTAAATGATATCGGAAGAAGTGTCGATCAATTCCTCAACCGAGAGGTGAGCGGAATCAACAGGTGTGTCAACGGAATTCACAAATACAAATAATGAACCGAGCGAAAGAACAAAAACCCCTGCGATAAGAATCTCACCCATAACAGATGAAACTCCGCTGGAGTTTCTTTTTAATTTTTCAAATACCAGAATAATTACCCCCTGAAAATACAACTTGCAAGCTTTGTCGTCCTGATGCAAAAGGAAAAATGGTAGACTCTCGTAACAGTAATTGCATGACATTAATTGTCTGAAGTCTGAATACAAGATCCTTAAATTTCAAGCTCAAGGTCACACCCCTGTCCCCGGAAAGTCTGAGTAAATTATTTAAAATATAAGTTATACTATCTTCTTAAAGCATATAATATTTTTAACACATAATGCTATTTTAATTTGATACATATGTCATATCATTCTAATATTACTTCATAAAACTAATGTTATAACATTAGTTGAATATTTTTTAAGATTTCAAAGGGCTATGAATGCGACGAAAACAAAAAAATCCGGATCATTTGATCCATTATTATCTCCCCGGATTATTTAAGCCGAGCCTGAAAACCGAAACCAAGAAATGGTTAGGTTTCAGGCTCTGACCCTGAATTTTTTGGCGCAAAATTTCAGTTTCTGCAAGATTAACTTGCCTACGCTGGATTTATTTCCATCAGAATTACAAGGTCCTGGAAATCAGCCGCGTCATTTGTCAGATCTGTCACTCCAAGCTCAAACAGGAAGATAGCCTCATTATCCTCCAGTAAGATCTTGTCGTCTTTAACATAGGCTTCTACAAAATCGGCAATGGAGTCCTGGTTCGAGAAACCTTTGATTGTAGGGACGGGGTCTCCGTTCTTGAGTACTATTAAATACTTAGAATCACCCGTAGAACTAACCTCCATATGCTGAGTCCATGAGCTATCGAGAGAATAATTTAAGCTGGAACTTTTGTGTAACCAGGACTTGCCGCCTATCGTTACAGGTGTACCTGCCGGATAGGTGGATGTAGGGTTCCATGAATGAGTGGTTTTGTCATTGACATTGCCAGTCACTGCAAGGCTGTAATCTCCCCAGGGATCAAAAGTCTCGTTTCCGACCTTGAGCCGGGTAGTCACCATCAGGTCATAACCGTTCTCACCATTAGTAATTGCGGCCCCGAGCACCTTAAAACTGCTGATAAAGGTACCGTTTGGAACTACTGTATCGTTAATTATCTCAAAGTCAACAGGATCTGGCTCTGTTGGTGTCTCTGTTGAATCTTTAGGCGTGAAGCTGATCCGGCATTTAGGGAGGACTTCCCTTGACTCCGTATCGACCAATTTCACAACCAGATCATCTTCGTCTGGAACACTGACGCCCCACTCCTTACTTGTGTTGATTTCAATGACATCTGAAAGTTCCCAGAAGCTTTTTCCACCCAGGTTTGCGGAAATATTGGCTGAGGGATAGACATAGGTTTTACCATCTATATTGACATTGATTTTCAGATCCTTTGTATCAATAGGCTCTCCTCCGGCGTGACGCAGGTAAATGATATCAGAAGGAGCGTCTACCCATTCTTCAACCCCAAGATGAGTAGAATCGACAGGTTTGTCCATAGAATTCACAAATACAAATATCGAACCGAGTGAAAGAACAAAAACCCCTGTAATAAGAATCTCACCCAGGACAGATGAAACTCCACTGGAGTTTCTTTTTAATTTTTCAAATACCAGATAAATACCCCCTACACATACAAATCTCAGACATTGTAACCTCATACAAAAGGAAAAAGGAGGACTTCCATCGCAGTTATTGCACGAAATTAATTGCCTGAAGCCGGATAATACCCCCAAATCTCGAGCTCAAGGCTACCCCTTTCCCCTGGAAAGTCTGAATAAATTATTTAATATTGTATTAGTCTATAATTATGTAAGAAGTGGTATTTAAAACTAATTAAACTGGAAACGTATACGAATATTTAAAAAATAAATAAGAAATATAAAATCACCGATATGCTTGTACAAAATTAAAAAACATTATCAATAAACATTATGTGTAGTTTATTTTTAAAGAAAACATATGCAGAAGAAAGAGATATAAAAAAACGGGCAGCCAGCCAGGCAGCCAGCCGGGCACCCAAATTAATCCTATTGATTATGATTTTATTCATCCAGGAAAGTAAAATTACTTGCTTGTGCCGAATTGAAAAAAGCGGCTATTGGGCAGGAGCATCTGAATAATTACATATGCTTACAGATGTGGAGATTATAGTCGGGAAGTCAAGTAGGATAAAAAATAGACTAAAGTTATTGAAAAAATAGTTGCTTTTTAATCTAAAAAAATTATAGAGTTTGAGGCTCACCTGAACCTTGAAGCCTATGAACTGGACAACGTCCTGAATAGTGAATTCTGACCTTGAGAAAGTACTTTTACATGAAATATCCATATTTAAGCATATGGAAATAAGATGCAGGTGTGGAGATACGTGCATAAGGCCTATTTCGGAAGCACTAAAAGATATTGAATTATTCTACGAACCGTGCAACGATTGCAAAACGGAAAATATAAGAAAATTCTCTCCTCTAGCAGAACAGATTAACCTGGATGAAATAGATTCCCATTTTGGAAGTTGTAAATGTGGTAAGAGGCAACTTGATATTGTAATGGCCCACGTGCTGAAAGTAATGATCGATGAAGGGATAAAAGACAAAAAAGCTAATTTAAGGAATGCATGTGTTCCTCTTGTGACTCCTGGCTATCCAGTTAATTCTGTTCCTTATCTGCCTGAGAATTCTTTAGTAATATTATCTAATGAAGTGGATAAAGGATGTGCTGAAAGAATTGTAAAGGAAGTGAGGGAAGTTAAAGGGGTTTTAAAGGGAGATATAAGACAACCCGTGGGTATAAAAGATTCTGATTCCAGTCCTCATGTATATGAACTTCTTGCCGGATGCGATTTGAGATGCGATATCATACAGACTCCTTACGGAGATTTGGGAATATACAAATATCAGCATGAAATTCATATAGAGTTTCCAAAGGTAGAATCACCTAAAATAGAGATACTTAAAAATGCTTTGAAAGAATATAATAAGCCTACTGTTATTGATTGTACATGTGGCCCCGGGACATTAGGAATCGCAAGCCTTAAAGCAGGTGCGCAGAAAGTTGTTTTTAACGATATATGGAAGCCTGCAATAGAAACTACTTTGATTAATTTAGAAGCTAATGGATTTCCAGTCAAACTTCCAAGCAGTGAAGGCGAATTAATGGCATCTGGAGACAAATTTGAAGTCTATAGTATGGATATAAGAGAATTAGCAAATTGTTTAGATGAAAAATTTGAGATTTGTATTATAGATACATTTCCTGGTGTAGATACAACAGAATTTGTAGAAGCCGCAGACAAATTAGGTAAAAAAGTTGTCGTGATTTGAAGAATTATATGAATTTGGAATGGGGAATATAAGCTTAGAAGGGGGAATATAAGCTTAAAAGGGGGAGGAATATTGTTTGATGGCCCTTATCCAATAAAAAGATGGGGACCATTATCCGATTCTGTAATTTATGCTATTATGAAAAAGCCTGATGCCAATAATAAGTTGAATACATATTATATTTATATTTTATATTTTTTGAAGAATCAGGAGATCTATCGGAATTAAGGGCTTATAGATAGCAACTTTCGGAAAAGCAGTAAAGAAAAACCAGTATCGAAAAAAAGAGAAAAAAGCAGGCCAGAAGGCCTACTCTGTTTTAAAGTGTTTAATTTATTGAGTTTATTTTGCCGGGATGATGAGGGATCTCTCACCAGCAGCCACGAACTCTCTGATGGCACCGCGGCCGAACTCTCTCCTTGGCTCTGCAAAGTTGAAGGGCAGGAGATCGTCAGCGAAGCAGAGCTTGATGAGCGGGTTGACGGTGAATGCGTCGCCGCGGCCTGCGTGGGCTGCCTGAGCGATACCTGCGTATCCACCCTGGTGACCTACGTTCATTGCATAGTTGGGGTAGTTTGGACCACGGAGTTCGTCTGGGAGACCTTCGTCGCCCTGGTAGGACAGAACGTTTGTGGCACCGCACTGGTCCTGCAGGTCGAAACCGAAGAAACCGAGACGGCCCCATGCTTCCTTGTGGACATACATGGAGAGGTACCAGCCTGAGAGACCGGCATTGGCGTTTGCGGTTGCGAGGGAGGTTGCAACACCGGCTGCAGCTGCGAGCACGGTTGCTCTCTGGGATCCACCAAAGTGGTCTTCAAGGGCGGTTGGGAACTTCTCGTAGGTCTCAATACCGTAGAGTGTGGACTCAGTTGCGATGTCCTTTACAACATCGAGGCTTGCCTTTACCTTGTTGTCGGCACCTATGGTTGCAGCACCGTTGTACTTGTCGTTGATGTAGTCTACGTCATAGTACACGTTGTTGTCGAGGATATCATCAGTGTATGCAGCGGTTGCATACTGAGTGAACCCGACACCACCGGACATGTAGGATCCGAGCCAGATCTGGTCATAGAGCATACAGCCTGCACCTACGACTTCAAGAGCAACCTTTGCGGGGTCGTCAGTCACTGTGCGGCTTGTCTGGATGATGTCTGAAAGGTGACCGAAGGATAATCCACCGGGCTCGTTAGGACCACGTGCACGCCTTGCGGGGAGCATTTCACCCATGGAGACGAGAGCTGCGTGCTTTGCAGCGAAGGACAGGTCAGCAACTGCTGCTTCACCAGCACACATGTTGTATGCGGAGATGAAAGACATACCGATCTGCATTGCAGCCCACCTGGAGGTCTGAGCACCATCAGTTGTCCTGGAGACAATTGTTGGGATGTGGATTGCCTGCCAGGAGGTCTTGCCGATGGAGGCCTTAAGCTGGGCAGCCTGCTCTGCAGTGAACATCTTATTGATATCAATGAGGTACTGCTTGTCGATTTCGTCTGCGAGTTCGTCGTCACCGGTAAAGATCTTGACGTAGCAGTCGTCAACAAGTGCGGGGTGGGTTTCGACCATCATTTCCTGAACCACTGCTGCGCCGGGCATAGCGTGGTTGAGGGTCTCAAGGTAGTGGTTGATGGTTTCAGGAGTAACTTCCTTACCCAGCCTCTTCTCGAGGGTTTCGTGAGCCATGTCAAGACCGACAATACAGGTTCTCCTGATGTCATCCCACATCTGCTGCATTGCAGCGTTGTTCACGTAGTGGAGGTCGTCAGGTTCTGCAACGATGTCAGTGCCAGAGATGGTGTAAGGAGTGATTGCACGCTGACCGAGGGGTGCACCGGTGTGCATCATTGGGTTGTAGAATGCAATACCTCTCTTCTCTGCGATTTCCTTTCCGGCCTTAATCATTTCGGCCTTTCTTGCGTCCTGTGCAGGTCCAAGTCTCAGGAACTTCTCGGTCTTACCGGTGATGTCCGTTGTAGACTGCTGGTTTGAACCATATTCCTGTGTGAACTTGACTTCCATTGACTTTTTGAATTTTGAGAAAATATCTGCTGACATTGTGGTCACCTCATTTCGGCTGGAATCCGAAGCTAGTCCTCTGATCGAATATTCTGTGTACCCATTCAATGACTTCTGCATCGTCCCTGAAGGCTACATTGTCCACACGGTAAATGGTGGTCCTCTTTGCGGCTTCTTCTTCAGACATGGGCTTGCCGAGGTCTACTTTCCTGTCGAGTGGAATTGCAACCTGGTCCTTGTCCATGATGATGGTGCCGTTTTCGAGTCTCCTCCTATCAAGCATGTCGAACATTACGCCGTCTTCCTGGAGACGGACAGAGTGACCGTGCACTGTTGCACCGCGCATACCGGAAAGGGCAGGGCAGCTCATTTCGGTTTCCATCTGAACTTTTGCGCACTGTTCCATATCTCTTTCACGGGCCTCAACAATCTGACGACCGGAAAGGGTACCTGGGTCCACACCTCTGAAGTTAATTGCTGCGAAGTATGATCTGAAGTATGGGGTAGCTGGAGCGTTGTACATTGAGTCAGAGAACTGTACGTATCTGACTCTGTCTCCTGCTGCTGCACCGGGTGTTGCTGCTACAGCCTCGCGGACCGAGCATGCGGGTTCTCCCATCTCTGCAAGTGGTGGGTGGGTGCTTGGGTAGTCGCTCCCTGGTGCACGGTGTCCGAGGACTGCAGTTAAGTCTTCGTCTGAAATCTCCCTGAGTTTATCAAGTTTCCCGGACATGTGTTTTCTTCGGTTAGCGCCAACTGATGTAGCGCCTGGATAAAACTGTGGTTCGTATGCCATCTCATGCAACTCCTTTATGATTTTCTAACTGGTCTAATGTCGTCTTGACGTATTTTACGATTGAATTTAGTTTATCCCTGGGACAGAAGTCACCACGTGTAACTCCACTTACCATATCCATTACAATTCCCTTGGTACGAATATTTTCATCCCTTGGCATCACTAATCTCGTCTTTATCCCTGCTTCTGCAAAATCCTCAAAATCCACTGGAATCTGGCTGACAACAATTGCCGGAATATCAGCCTGGCTCAGGATCTCCCTGGTTTTTCTAATTACATGGTCCTTAATATTTCCCAGGTGAATTACAGCCAGTTTATGCATTTCAATCTGTGCAACTTCTACCGGACTCAGTACAAATGACCCTGTCCTCATGCCTGATTCGGGAATCCCTGAACCGGAGTAAAGTACAAGTACACTCACCTGAATGTTTTCCTTCCTCATTCCGTATGTGATCTCACATACCGGTTTTGTGATATGTCTCTGGCCAGGACTCATAGCAATAGCTACCACATCGGCACGGCCGGCTTCCGAAAGAGTGCCCCTTTGAGCAAGCCCTCCTCCTTTACCCAGTCCTCCGCCGCATCGGCAGTCAACTACCTGTGTTTCCCGATCGATCATCATATCTTTTCACTCATCTGTATCTTTGTGATCTTCGTTCTTTTGTTTCTCGATAAAGACGAGCTGGTCTATCTTGGCTTTAGCATCTACCATACCAAGCAAGGAAGGGTCGGAATCAGGGCCAAATTTTGCATAGTCAGTCACAGTAGGCTGTTTCCTGAAAAAGTGTCCTTCCCTGAATTCAAAAGCGAACGGGAGCACTTTTTCGCATACTGACCTGACCTTTTCTTTAGTTTCGGCATTTGAGATTTCAATCCTGATCCTGCCTACACTGATCTTAAGTTCAACAACCTGATCTCCGATCTGAATAGGCTTCCTTAGGGGATGTTCCACCTTTTCCCCGGTACCAGGACCTGCAGACACCCTTTCGGGGAGTCTCGAGCCCTGGACCATAACGCGGATTATCCCGTCAATCCGATAAAGCTCAGTAATAAGCTTCTGAGCGGTTTCAGGAGACAGGATTCTACTGGGAAAGATTTCAATTTGGATAGGATTTTCCGTGTTTGAAGCAGAGTCTGACATCGTTAGACCTTTCGAGTTATATTTTTAGAGCGCTCCTGCAACTGCCTTAATCGGCTCGCGGAATTCCTTTATTCCACCAAACACGTCACCAATGAGGCCAGATGTTGATTCGATTGTGAACATCTGAGTACCTGCATCAAGGGCTACTGCTGCGCATACGCAGGGGATTGCAAAGCCTCTTGAGTGCCTGGTAACGACGTGGTTACCGTTGAAGACACCCGGTCCACCGCCACCATAGATTGAGTGGCTGAAGAAGGAGAATCCTACTGCGACACCCTGTACTTTACCATAGTCGCATCCTGGGAGACCGGTTTCCTTCTCAAGCATGTCGTTGAAGTACAGAAGTGTTGAGGAGACGTTCTGGGCTGCACGGCCTGCACCACAGTTCACGAGAGTGGCTGCAAGGGTACCTGCTGCTGCATAGGCATTCCACATTGGGACGTCGTTTGCCTTGTAGAATTTGTATCCGGAGGGTGCGGCCTTATCAACGGAGATTACACCGTCTTCAACTGCCCTGCCGACAATGGACTGGAGAACAGTTCCGACAGTACCGTCCTTACCATTTGCCTTTACGGTGTCGTATACGACATTGTTGGCGTTGAGACCCTGGCAAGCAAGACCGAGGAGCTGATGCCTCTCGAACATACCAACTGCACCGCCCATCTCAAAGATACCGGACTGCTCATAGATTGAGGAGAGAGCTGCTGCATTTATTGCACCGCGGTTGGTGATTGCTGCAACGTGGTTGGCCATGATGTTCCTGAGGGAGAAGCCAAGACCTTCGTTGTTCTGTGGGATGTTCAGGATACCTGCAACGTTTCCGCCCATGAGGTCCATTGTCTGTGGGTAGCTTCCCCAGATAGCGGACTTTACGATAGGTGCATCGTACATGTCGGTTTTGAACATATCCAGGACTGTCTGGGTGACTGCTGCTGCACCGACGGTGGTTGCGGACATGTAGTCAGCGCCAGCGACGATCCTGGACTCTGGGACCTGGACAAGCAGGCTCTTTCCGCCTTTGAGGATCTTTACATTTGCGTCGTCGCCTTCATTGACCTGGATAAGGTCCTTAACGTTTGCTGCAATTGCATCAACATTGCCTACGAGATCGTAGTTAAGCCCACGGCCTAAGATCTGACGGCCCTTACCGCCCATCTTGCCGCTGGCAAGTGCGCCCTGAATACCTGCGAGGTTGACTGCAACGGACCTCTTGGTGTCCAATATGATTTTTTTAATTGCTGCGTTTCTTGTTGGA
This sequence comes from Methanosarcina sp., assembly GCA_041596555.1. GTDB lineage: Archaea > Halobacteriota > Methanosarcinia > Methanosarcinales > Methanosarcinaceae > Methanosarcina. The sequence goes on along the minus strand of JBFHIK010000003.1, from coordinate 3,977 downwards.
GCAAGGTTTTTAATATCGACATTGCTCTCGAGCAGTTTTCCTCTGTCGTCGTAGATGTCTACTGTGTCAGACACTTATAATTTCCTCCTTAATTTATTAAAATCATTTTGGGACTGGTCACCTACTCGAGTGCAAAAGCACTCACAAATCAAGTACCGCATCGTTTTTAAGTGTCCACTTTCCCAATGAAATCTCATTCGTTTAGAAGGTACTTAAATCTTTTGTGTTCTCCGCTAGATGAATTAACGTATTTTTTTAAAAGGTGATTTATACAGATAGAATATATATTTATCAAAATATATAAAAAAACGGCATCAAAAGGAAAAGGACATTTTAAGGTTACTTAAAACTACCGACAATACCCATACCCACTTATTTAAGTATTTTACCGAAAACCGATTAGTATAACAGTATTTTTATTAAAATGTTCATATCCAATCAAGATAATCATACCAAAAAGAATTAGTAATATCCTCGTAATACGAAAGTTTAATATGGAAGTAGTTGTCGACGTAGGCGGAAATCCCGGGGTAGACTGCAGAGGCTTTTGCAAATATTGTTATTTTAAGAAAGTCAAAGACGTTCAGCCCCTGGGCTGCAAGTATTGTCTTCCTTTTAAAAAAGGGTGTGATTACTGTACTCGCAGTGTGAAAGAATCGTACTCAGGCTTCAAGTCTCTCCAGATGGTACTCGAAGAGACGTCAAGAAAACTTTACTTCACAACCGGAGATGTCAAAAAATTCACTGTTAGCGGAGGAGGGGACTTAAGCTGTTACCCCGACCTGAAGAATCTTGTTACTTTTCTATCTCAATTCAACACTCCAATACATCTGGGATATACCAGCGGAAAAGGCTTCAGTAAGCCTGATGACGCTCTATTCTACATAGATAATGGGGTTACAGAAGTGAGTTTCACGGTCTTTGCAACAGACCCGGCTTTGAGAGCCGAATACATGAAAGACCCTGAGCCTGAAGCTTCAATTCAGGTTCTTCGGGACTTCTGTGCTCACTGTGAAGTCTACGGGGCAATAGTTCTCCTTCCGGGAATAAATGATGGAGAGGTTCTTGAAAAGACCCTGAATGACCTGGAAACTATGGGTGCAAAGGGAGCCATTCTCATGAGATTTGCAAACTTTCAGGAAAACGGTTTGATTCTCAATAATTCTCCTATCATTCCCGGAATAAATCCACACACCGTTTCTGAATTTACTGAAATTGTACGCAGTTCCGCAGAAAAGCATCCTTCAATAAGGATTACCGGAACGCCACTGGAAGACCCATTAATCGGCTCACCTTTTGCAATCCGCAACGTTCCTGAAGCCCTTTCAAGACTTCCCGATGTAACCAAAAAGGCAACTATCATCACAGGTCAGGTCGCTGCCTCCAGGCTTACAGAAATATTTGAAGCCCTTGGGGGAACTGTAAACGTAGTCCCAGTGAAAAAGGATATCGGATGCCTTATTACAATTGACGATTTCAAAAACCTGGACCTCTCTGAGGTAACCGAAACTGTCTTTATTCCGGGAAGAACTTTTGCCCATGATATGGAAGTCAAAGAAGCCTTCAAAAGAGATGGAGTGGACAGGCTTGTGCGTAGGGGACCTGAACATCTTTCCGTGGACGGAGAAATGTCCATAGGCATGACCAGAGAAGAGGTTCTGGAACTGGAAATAGAGAACTTCACGGAGCTTATTAGCCAGATTAACTCCCTGGGGCTGCCTGTAAAATAAAACCTTACCCTGCCCGAGAGACACTAGAGTAGAAATCTGGAGAGAGCCAAAAATTAATACAAAAAGGAGTGAACTACCCATCACTGAAGTAACGGGCTTCCTGCTTCATACCTCGAACTACCGTTCATAAGTCCACAGGCTCTACCCTCTGTTCCAGAGGTGAAGAAAGATCAATTGGTTCTGGTTTCCCTGGCTTGGTTATCGCTTAGGAATTCAGTACATAGTATAGGACAGAATAGTATTTAGAGGTTAGCAGATAGCGAAAACATAGGACGTTGACGGCATTCATCCCGCCACTAAAGTAACGGGCATTCTGCCTTCGACTGTCGTAAATTTCCTTAAGGGCTTAAAAAGTATTTAGAAGAATAAATTTCCTGATTTCCAATTGTTAATTTAATCACATGAGGAGCTGGGTTCGGATGTCCACAATTGCCTATTTCATGATTGGTTTATCGATTTTGATTGCTCTGATCTTTATATGGTTCTATCTCAGAACCTTCAAAAAAATAGGAAAATAAGCGGTTGTTTTTTTGCTTTCCTTGTTTATGATCGTTTTGACTCCTGCTTTATTTTCTTCCCTTCGCCAGAAGAAAACAACTCTCACGAGCGAAATAGTTAAATTCTTGATCGCTATTTTAAGTCTGCTTATTCTTCAATCTATGTGCCGTCGTGGCTTAGCGGTATAGCGGCTGATTCGTAATCAGCAGGTCGGGGGTTCAAGTCCCCCCGACGGCTCTTAAAAATCTATTATTACGTTTTTTGCTGAAAAAAGATAATGGAATGGGATTTTTAAAAAATTGAATGGAATTTGTAACCCTTTACTTCTGCAGGATGATCCCAAAATCTTTTTTGATTCTCAAAAGAATATCCTGTTTCAAGAGGGGTGTCCTTTATTTATTTACTCATCCTTGAATCCGAATTTGAGTCTGAACAGGGCTCCACGTGAATCGAAAAGTGGCCGTTTTTGCCGCAGACTTCCTTTAACCTGTCTTCAACCTGTGTTGAGATTTCGTGTGCGTCCACAATATTCAGCTCCCTGTCCACCTCTATGTGGACATCTGCAGCCATGGAATTCCCTATCTTCCGGGTTTTTAATTCATGGAAACCCAGCACACCATCTGTGGACATCAGAATCTCCTCAATACTTTTATAGGTTGCCGAGTCCAGTGAGGCTTCCAGAAGTTCGTTCAGGTTTTTATATGAAATCTCGAATGCCACTTTGAAGATAAAGAAACTCAATATAACGGCAGCTATAGGGTCGAGTACCACCCATTTGCCTCCAAGGAGGATTGCACCTCCTATTCCACCCATTGTCCCTACTGAAGAGAATGCGTCTGAACGGTGGTGCCAGGCGTTTGCGATCAGTGCATCACTCTTAAGTTTCCGGGCATATATAATGGTGTAGCGGTACAGCCACTCTTTTATCACAATTGAGAGGATTGCTGCAGCAAGAGCGATCCTGCTCGGAGCTGGCAGCACTTCTCCCTGATAAAAAGCAATAACCTTTTGAAGGCCGCCCCAGAAAATCCCGAAAGCCACTGCAACGAGTACCATTCCTATAAACGCAGCAGATAGGGTCTCTATTTTCCCGTGCCCGTAATTATGCGTGCTGTCTCTGGGCTTTTTAGCAACTTTTAAACCTGCTATTACTGCGATGTCAGTCATGAAGTCTGACATGGAATGGGCGGCATCAGCAATCATTGCCGAACTGTTGCCCACTATCCCTGCAAAAAACTTAAAACCTGTCAGCAAAACGTTTGAAGCCATCGCAACTTTTGTTACGTAAATTGCCTGGGAATACCGGGTGTTTTCTGTCTCTCCGGAGTGAGAGAGGGCTCCATTGCCTGTACTATCAGTTCCTTTCATAATTTCTCAGAAAAGCCAGATCTATTTAAATAAATTTTAAATTAATACCTGTATTATATATCTTAAACCGGAAAATGTAAATAAGCGATCAACCGATATAAGTATTCTCTTTAGGAGCGTAAAAGGCTAATCTCCGTGTTTTCAAACATGGGATACAACCGTCATCTCCCTTATAATATGTTTAATGCTAACGTTTTTATTTTTTCCCTTCTTAATATAATAGTCTGATTTTTAACTACTAGAAGGGGAAGAGACTCAGGTAGCTAATCAGACTTTGCTCTGAACTTAAACTATGAGGTTCTATAGAGGAGTTCTATAGGTAAAAGTTTGAACGTTGATGGCGAGAATAAACAATATTTGCTCTGGGGCGGCATAGCATTG
>JBFHIK010000002.1:0-23957 GCA_041596555.1 Methanosarcina sp. | reverse complement strand
GTTTGTTTATCAGTAGTTTGCATATCGATGGCTTAAGTTAGAGATCAGGAGAACTAAGAATTATGCCTTCTGCGGAAAGCAGGAGGTTTGCAATCTATAGAGGACAAAAAGCCTTCCTGTCGAAAGAAAATCTTTCGTTTAAAACTACTTAATGAAAAAGTCGTAAATACAAATATACATATTTATTAACGGTATCTATTTAAGATGCCATTTAAGGTATACGATATTAAGCGTCAATCTAGTATAAGAGTAAATCTCATATTCCTTTAAGTCACCTGTTTAAGTTGCCTATTTTAATATCAATTTAATAAATGTATCCAGGTAAGCTATTTACTGTTACGGTCATAAAACTTGCAGCAATTAAGTTCATATTATTGATTACCGGTGAACTCATGCCCCATAGATGTACCAGATGCGGAACCATTTTTGAAGACGGGGATTCTGTAGTCCTCAGCGGCTGCCCGAACTGCGGCTGGAATAAGTTCCTCTACGTGAAAATAGAGCCAGAAGGTTTGGAACACCAGGGAAGGCCTCCTCTGGAAGAGCAAAAACTGGATCTAGAAGCCTCTCTGGATGAGGTTGTCAGGAACATTGACGAGGCCCTTGCATCCGGAGAAAAAGATAAGGGGCAGCAGTCAGAAAATGAAAATAAACCTGATGAAGATGATAGGGTGGAATCTGTAAGGATTCTCGGCCCTGGCTCTTATGAGCTTAATCTGGATTCCCTTTTAGAGAGAAGAGAACTTGTTATGGCAATCAGGGAGGAAGGTTCATATGCCCTCCACTTGCCCTCTGTTTTTAACCAGCAGAAGGAAAGAAAAAAAGAAAAATCAAAAGCAAAAAAACAGAAATAATTTCAGATATTTACTTCTTTTGTCAAGGTTTCCATTTTAAACCCTTTTTCAAAACTTTCTAATTTTTATTCATTCTATCTTTTTTAAGTCTAATGTTTATACTTATTTCTATTCTCCGACGGGTTTTTATTTTTTTATTGATTTAACAGTTTAAATATGTGAAAACACGAAATGAAATAACAAATAAACTTTCCAAAATATAAATTTTTTCTATAAAGAAAAAGGTTCTTCTACAAAGAACTCATACACTCTTTTTGTTGGAGGATTTGATATTTATTATATTGGAGTTGGGGGATTCAAATGAAAGTAGATAGTACAATAGTAGTACTTACAGCCTTCCCGGTGCCAGTTACTTTTTCAGGATTTCTGGTTTTAACCGATGGAAATAGTAAAGCTAAAACTTCTGAGTATTCTGGGACGCAACTTAATGAAATTGCTTCCTATGAAGGCTCGTTCAAGGAATTTTCTTCAGAATCGTTGAGTTCGGGCAACAAAATTTCCTTTCCTGAGATTGGCGTGGAACCTGGAATTTACAGGCGTGGGATTACTCTGGACAGCAATTTTTCCTTCGAACAGGCAGTAAGGGCTGAAAATGCTACCGAGCCTGGCTCCTCTGAAAAACTGCGTATTGACCTCATAGACCACCCGGAATATCCGATAGATATCGGGATTGAATCTGCTTGAGGGGGTTCAATACATATGCAGGAAAAAACAAAAGGTGTAATGGCAATCATCATTGGCACGGCAGTATTATACTGTGCTTTATACTGTGCTTTTCCTCTTTTCTATGAGACTTTCAATTATTATCCTCCCATGAAAGAAGATATGCCTTACAGAAAGACTACACAGATATGGAACACTTTTACAAATCAAAGAGTAACCCTTGACACTCAAATTCCTTCAATACCTGTAAATCAGCTCCCTGTGTATCAGGGGAAATCTTCCTCAAGCACCCTGAATGTCAGTTTTATTAGCTCCAATGAGTCTTATAATAGCAGATCTGCCGGGGAAATCTATTTCCTTGTCGCGAATAATGAGATTGTGGAAAGCAGGTTTAACTTAACCGATAGTGCTACAGGTTTGCAACCCACAAAAATAGTCAGTTTCCAAACAGCGGGTTTCAATGATTCAGGTAAATACATAATCCAGCAGGTAAGAAACAGAAATTTTATCGCTCAGAAAGGTAATCTGCCGAGGTTTTCACTGGGAAGGGTCCGGATCACTGATGTCAAATTTGTTTATTTCAATGGTTTTGATACTTATCCCTACAGATATGAAGGTCAAACTGAATATTACCCCGCCTGGAAAGTCACGGTTGAGACCTCAAATTACGAGGATGAAGTTTTGATTATTAAGGCATTTTAACGACCTGATAGTAAATGTTGCCTTGTAGCTCATACCTTATATCCATTTATCTCGTTTTTCCAGCATATGGTGTCTCCAGCACATGGTGTCTTATCCCCTTTTTTTTCACATGTTACAGGCAGGAATCCCTGTTGTTTAGCGTGGGGTAGTTGACGAGGATTGATGTAACCCCAACAATGGCTATTGTCATAAAGCAACCGATGAATGGTATTTCTCTTAACTTCATCCCGGGCTTTTTCTACATTTCCTGTGAACTGATTTCAGGTGTGCTTTTTAGCTATTTTCATGCAAAACAGGAGCTCAGTAAAATTTATATATCATTGATACTAACTAATGGTTACTAACTATTGCTCATACGCAATAGTTGGTATTTTTGTCAGGGATTTCCGGTAACTTCTGCCAGACAGATTCGGGAGTTTTCTTTACCGGAGATTTGGGTAGCAGGAAGACAACAATTCAAACGAACTGTAGAAAGGATCTAAACTACTATTTAATCCATGTTAATTATAAAGTATATATTATACTAATCATCGCAAAAATATATAAAAAACAAAATTCAAACTTTATCGCTAATTTAGACATCATAAAATTTCAATAATTATCAGAGGGAAAAAACATGGACCCAGCAAAATTACTTGACATCCTGGGGAATGAAAACCGCAGGAAGATTATTCAGCTTCTTGCAAACCGCCCCTGCTATGTCAGTGAAATTTCAGGCCGGCTGGGGGTCGGACCAAAGGCGATTATCAGTCATCTGAGCCTGTTAGAACAGTCAGGGCTGATCGAGTTCAATGTGGATGAGCAGAGGCGCAAGTACTTCAATATTGCAAATAACATGAGGCTTGAAGTTTCCGTATCACCTTATGCGTATACAGTGTCTCTTCAGGACATTAATTTTGACAGGGAGAAAAAAGGGGAAATATCTGCTGTCGAGAAGAACGAAACTGTTGCTAGAGATGAATCATCCTGCTTCTTCCTTAAACTGAGCAATAAGCTCCGAGAACTTAAAACAAGGCAGGAAGAACTTGTGCAAATGCAGAAACAGCTACAGGTTGAATATATGGGGCTTATGGACAGATGCCTGGACTCAGTTGAAGAGGTTGCCAGAAACCCTGTTGAATGTGAGCTCCTGTTTGAGCTTCTGAAAAATGAGGCCACAGTGGCTGTTCTCTGCTATAACCTGCGCCTTCACCCTAGCATTATTACATCTAGCCTTGTGGACCTTGCAGAAAGAGGTTTTGTTGAATACAATATTAAAAATAACCAGCAGTACTGGAAAGTATGTGAGACCGGGGTTGATAATAAATGACTGAAGAAATGAATCTGAGAGTCGCTGAAGCGTATCATAAAGATGTGGGCAGGGGAATTGCAAGAATTGATACCCGTCTGATGCAGCAAATGGAGCTTGTGAGCGGAGATATAATTGAAATCTTAGGTAAATCCAGGACTTATGCAATTGTCTGGCCTAACGTCGAGCATGGGCAGGAGAACAGGATCCGAATAGATGGAAACCTGCGCAGTAATGCAAAGGTTGGAATTGATGACAAAGTTACGGTTCAGAAGGTCGAGGTAAAACGTGCGCAAAGGGTCACACTTGCTCCATCCCAGCCTGTCCGGCTTGTGGGCGGAGCGCATTACATTCTGAGAATAATTGAGGGCAGACCTCTAAACAAAGGTCAGCAGATCAGGGTTGAAACTGTAAATAACCCCCTTACTTTCGTTGTAGCATCTACAAGACCCGCAGGGCCGGTTGTCGTCACCAAAGACACTGAAATCGTTATCAAGGAAAAATCAATTGAGGAAATAAAGGCTCCTGAAGGCATCTCATACGAGGACATCGGGGGGCTCAGGCGGGAAATCCAGCTTGTCAGGGAAATGATTGAGCTGCCAATGAGGCACCCTGAACTCTTCCAGAAACTGGGGATCGAGCCTCCCAAAGGGGTCCTTCTTCACGGCCCTCCCGGAACGGGCAAGACAATGATTGCAAAGGCAGTTGCAAGTGAAACTGATGCCAATTTCATCACCATAAGCGGACCTGAAATCGTTTCCAAATATTATGGAGAAAGTGAACAAAAACTCCGTGAGATCTTCGAAGAGGCTGAGAAGGATGCACCTTCCATTATCTTCATAGATGAAATTGATTCCATTGCTCCCAAACGCGGTGAAGTAACCGGGGAAATGGAAAGAAGAGTAGTTGCCCAGCTGCTCTCCCTGATGGACGGGCTCCAGTCCAGGGGGGAAGTAGTGGTCATAGCTGCCACAAACCGCCCGAATTCCATCGATGAAGCTCTCCGCCGCGGCGGAAGGTTTGACCGGGAAATTGAAATTGGAGTTCCTGACCGGAAAGGCAGAAATCAGATTCTTCTGATCCACACCAGAGGTATGCCTCTTGAAGATAAAGTGGATCTTGGTGAAATTGCAGATGTGACCCATGGTTTTGTGGGAGCTGACCTGTCCTCTCTCTGCAAGGAAGCCGCGATGCATGCCCTTAGGAGGATCACCCCTGAAATCGATATTGAAGAGGAAATTCCACAGGAAATCATTGACAACCTGGTGGTTACGAAAGAGGACTTCAGGGAAGCTCTGAAGAACATCGAGCCTTCAGCCATGCGAGAAGTCTACGTTGAAGTTCTGCATGTGGGCTGGGATGATATAGGTGGGCTGGAGGATGCAAAACAGGAACTTCTCGAGTCTGTGGAATGGCCCCTCAAGTATCCTGAAATGTTCAAGGCTGTCAGTATAAAGCCCCCGAGAGGGGTACTGCTTTTCGGGCCTCCGGGTACGGGCAAGACTTTGCTTGCAAAAGCTGTTGCAAGTGAGAGTGAAGCCAATTTTATAAGCATAAAAGGCCCCGAACTGCTAAGTAAATATGTGGGTGAATCCGAGCGTGCAGTCAGGGAAACATTCCGAAAAGCAAAGCAGTCTGCTCCGACTGTAATTTTCTTTGATGAAATTGATTCAATTGCTCCTCAAAGAAGCTCTGTTTCCGATACCCATGTCTCCGAAAGAGTGGTAAGCCAGATCCTGACCGAACTTGACGGGGTAGAGGAACTAAAGGACGTGATCATAGTTGCTGCTACAAACAGGCCGGATATGGTAGACCCTGCCCTTCTGAGGCCTGGCCGTTTTGACAGGCTTATCTACATCAAGCCGCCTGGCAAAGAAGGCAGAGAGAAGATCTTTGAGATCCACACAAAAGATAAACCTCTTGCAGAAGACGTAAACCTCTCCGAGCTTGCTGATCTGACCGAGGGATATGTGGGTGCGGATATCGAAGGCATCTGCAGGGAAGCGGCAATGCTCGCTCTCAGGGAAATAGTTACCCCGGGTATCGACCGAAAGTACATCCAGGAAAAGGTAGGAAATGTCCGGATTTCCAAAAAACACTTCAAAAAAGCAATCCATCGTGTAAAGCCTACAACATCCAGAGAAACCCTGAGTGTGTATGAAAAGAGTGCCGAACTCTTTGCCAGGTATGCAACTGATTTTGAGGAAGAATCTTCCGAAGCAAAAGAACAGACAAAGGAAAGCGAGGAAAAAGAAGTTCCGGGTTTTCTACAGGCTAAATGAGGCTTTGCCTGACATGCCGGTAAATACCGGCCTTTTTAATTTTAGTGGAAAAATAACCATTTCAATTAATTGCCGACTGATTTGAGTAGTACTCACTTAAGAAACTCAAGACGCATAACTTAATAATGATGTGATGAGATGGACAGAGACAGGAGAAAAAGAAGTTTTTTCGATGAAATATTCGGAATTGACCCCCTTCAGGATATGGACGAAATGTTCGAGCGCCTTAGTAAGGCTATGGGCATGAGTATGGATAACTTCGGGCAGCACCCTTTTGTTTACGGTTTTTCCGTAACTCAGAGGGCAGGGGAAGAGCCTGAAATCCGGGAATTTGGGAATATCCCGATGTTTGAGCAGGCGGAAACCGGAGAAAAACGTTACCTTGACATAAGAAAACCCCTTATTGATGTACTGGAAACCGAAGAAAAGGTTCATGTGATTGCCGAGATGCCAGGCATCGAGAAAGAATATATCCAACTGAACGCAACTGATTTAATACTTGACATCGAAACATTAGATGGGAATCCAAAATATTCCGAACGTATTGAACTGCCAGTTAAGGTAGACCCCCAGAGTGCGAAAGCCACATATCAGAATGGTGTGCTGGAAGTTACCTTTAAGAGGCTGGAGTCCAGTTCTCGAACTTCTATCGATATCGAATGATCTTCGAGAGCGTCAGGAAAATCAGAGGTAATAATGGTGGGCACAAGAAAAAAAAAGGATTTCTTTGAAGATTTTGGGTCTGAACTTTTTGATAACCTGGAAGAGATGATCGAAGCCCTCCTGGAAGAAATGGGAGAGTCCGTTCCCTTTGTTTACGGATTTTCTATCATTCACCGCCCGGGGGAAGATACTGAACTCCGGGAATTTGGAAACGTTCCGGAATACTCTCAAAAAGAAGAGAATTTCTTTTCCCCGGAAACAAAAGAACCTTTAATTGACATATTTGAAAATGAGGACATGGTGCATGTACTTGTAGAATTCCCGGAGGTTGAAAAGAAAGATCTCCTGCTGCACGCTACCGCTCAGCACCTTGAAATTAAAGTCATCGGGCTTTCTGAGTATTCGGAAGATATAGAACTCCCTGTCCTCGTGGACCCAAAGAGTGCAAAAGCAAGTTACAAAAATGGAGTGCTTGAGGTTGCCTTCAGGCGCTGCCCTGAGGAAAGTCCTGTAGCAATAGAGATCAATTAATTAGAAAAGATAGAGGACCGTTTCAGGGTCAACTACCCGTCACTAAATTGGCAGGCATGTAATCGTGCCCCTGTTGACCAGCCTGAGTCTTAATTGACTACGTTGGAAATGTCATGATACCTGCGAATGCTTCCTCAGTTTGTAGCTCTATCGTGTAGCATTAAAAGTCCTGAGAGTTAGGGGTGGTGTGCTGCACCTGACAAGCATATCCAACATTGGCGAGAGGAGATACAAAAGTACGTTACCTGCTACGGAAATTCGTTTCCAGAGCAGAGTGGAGAAATCCAAACATGAAAGGAATTCCAGAAAATTGACGGCATTCCTCTCATGAATAAAGTCAAAAGCATCCTGCCTTATTTGTTCGTGAAGGGCAGGAAAAAAAGCCTGGACTCTGATAAATATGCTGAGTATAGAATCAGCAGCATAGAACATTATTGTTTTTCTTCTTCTATAATTGTACTTTTTTTCTCTTAGCACGGTAGTTTTTTAAATATCCTGCCCTTTTACAAGATGGCCGGAGTTTGTAACGCGCAACCTGTTGATTTTTTAATATCCATTCTTTTATCGAAAAACCCAATTCCAAAACATTTCCAGAGCATTTCTCTGACAGTTTCAAAGCCAGAATGTTTCGAGGAATTATGTTAGATATACTCTTTTCCTTTTGGTGATCTTTTTTTGCCCTGCTTTTCTTTTTTTAGACACATGGCATTCTTTCGAGTTTCTTTCTATTTTGATTTTTTTTACTTTCAATGCGCATATTTCTCTTTTTTATCTATTTGATTCATTTTACATACAATTGTCAATTTTTTGAGATATAATCCTATATATTTTAATATTGAATTAATTTAAATGAATCTGTTACCGAATCATTCTCTATTGCTTTCTCAAATTAAATCTTCTGATACACAGTTTTAGTAATTGAAATAAATTATACTGATTAAGGGGGCAACTTAACAATTAATTTCTCCAACTATTCTGATTAAATTGCTACTCAAAAAGGGGAAAAATTTTCTCTGACCTTTATTTTCATGTTTTTTCCCCCGAAATTGCTGTTTTTCTTGATAGTGTTTTTTGGAAATATTCAAATATTTGGGAATCCACATGGAATTTAGTGAACCTGATGCTATCGGTTTTAGATCTTATATTTATTTAGTTCTGATCTGGAGTATTGCACATAGTTCCATTAAACCCCTATACTGATAAAATCGATAGCATTAAAGGTTGAGTAAAGCTAAAATTTCAACGATAAAAGTGGAATTTAATTTAAATCAGGTAAAAATCTGCAGTCTTGAAAGGGAGGTATTTGCTGTAATCAGGGAATTATTTTGGGAGATTTCGTGTGCAATTTTGGACGCAAAATAGTTTGCTTGATACTGATGATGTGTCAAACAAAAACCGAAACATTTTTACTATATGAAAAAAGAGTATACGCGAGGGAAATATAATATTACATTATATCTTTATTTCCTATGTGGATTGAATTCTAAATTGAAACTTTTGAACCTGACTAGTATTCACTATTAATTATCAATGACCAAAAAACTAAAGAGGTTGGGTTGATGATTCATGGATCCATTTAATGCAATAGTAATAGCTGTCTTTTTACCATTTATACTTGCATGGACATTACCTGCGTTATATAAAGTATTTAAACAGAGGATTGGCTGGATTTCGGCACTTATCGCATTTACGTGTTTTGTGCTGAATACTCAGGTAATCCCGTACGCTATGGCAGGTACTCCTGTAAAGGGTTCGTTTACCTGGTTACCGGCAGCTGGTCTATCCTTAGACTTTTACGGAGACGGCATGGCTGTTCTCCTGGCATTAATCGTTTCAGGCATTGGTGTTATCATCATGTCTTATTCAAACGGTTATATGTCCACAAAGGAAGACCTGCCAAGGTATTACCAGTGGCTCTTACTCTTTATGGGTGCAATGCTGGGTATTGCCTATACAGACAACACGATCCAGATGTTTATTTTCTGGGAACTGACTAGTATAACATCTTTTATGCTTATCGGATACTGGAGAGAAAGACCAGAATCCGTATATGGCGCAACCAAAGCCTTTCTGGTAACTGCCGGTGGCGGACTGTTCATGTTCGCAGGCTTCCTGGTGCTCAGGGTCATCACGGGCACTTACGCGATCTCTGGACTGGCTCAGAACTCTGAACTCCTTGGAGTCCTCCACGGAAGCAACTTATACGCTGCAACTCTGATCCTGATCTTTATAGGGGCTGCTTCCAAATCTGCACAGGGGCCATTTTATATTTGGTTGCCTAACGCTATGGAAGCTCCGACTCCTGTGAGCGCATTCCTCCACTCGGCTACAATGGTCAAGGCTGGTGTCTATCTGGTTGCAAGGATGCACCCCATCCTTTCGGGAACCCCCGAATGGCTGGTCCTGGTTGCCGGGACAGGGATGATCACCATGGTTATGGCGGGCTTCATGGCTTTCCGGCAGACGGATATCAAAGCCATCCTGGCTTACTCTACAATCAGCCAGCTGGCCTACCTGATGACCATGTATGGTTATAGTACGGCTGAACACCCGGGACTGGGCTTTGCGGCAGCAACCTTCCACATGTTGAACCACTCTACCTTCAAAGCTACCCTCTTCCTTGTAGCAGGTATCGTGGCTCACGAGACGACAACCCGAGATATCCGAAAATTGGGTGGGTTGCGTAAGGAAATGCCAAAAACGTTCATAGTTGCGGTGATCGCAGCAGCTTCAATGGCTGGTGTCCCTCCACTCAATGGGTTCCTGAGCAAGGAAATGTTCTATGAAACATCCCTTGAGATAGGTGAGCTGGTTTCAGAAACTTACGGAGGACCGTGGGCTATTGTCTTCCCGGTTGTTGCAGTGCTTGGTGGTGTATTCACCCTTATGTACTCTATCAAACTGATAGATGGGATCTTCCTTGGAGAGAGGACGCATGATCACGATATTCCTCACCACGTGCACGAAGCTCCCTGGGTTATGCTTGCTCCGGCGGTTTTCCTTGTAGGTCTGATCATATTCTTCGGGCTCTACCCCAAGTTCCCGATCGAAACCCTGATCCAGCCTGCTTACAGTGGCCTTGTCCCCAACGCAGACCACCTGCATGTAGCGCTGTGGCATGGAGTAACCACGCCGCTTTTGATGACGATAGCAACTTTTGCCATCGGTATTGTGCTTTACAAGTTCTATGACTCACTTGCTGCCTGGCAGAACAGTTTCAACGCCAAGCTCCCCTGGATCAGCGTGAACTACTGGTACGATGCAATCGTAAACAACGCAAGGGAAATAACCCACAAGTTCGCAGCAATTACCCAGCCAGGACCCATTGGAGTGTATATCAAGATGACACTACTCTTTATGAGTTTCCTGATCTTCTGGCCGGTCTATAAGTTTGGTATAGGCATGGGTATAGGAATTGGTAACCTTCTGCCTGCAGGGATAAACTTTGCTGCACAGCCTTATGAAATCGTGCTGTACGCCCTGATGATCCTGGCAGCGCTTGGTGCTGCAGTCCTGCCAAAATACCTGCCTGCGGTTATATCCTTATCAGAGCTTGGCTTCCTGGTATCCCTGCTTTACATATACCTCAAAGCCCCTGACCTTGCAATGACCCAGGTCTGTGTAGAAACACTGTCCACCATTATCTTCATCCTGGTACTCATGAAGATTCCCCAGAAGTTCAAGGAGCCTATGCCGGCAGGTAAGGTTATGGTGAACCTGCTAATTTCAGGCGTTGTCACCTTTGGTGTTCTTGCCGTAATGTTAAACGCAAACATGGGAGTATTGGCCCCATTCGAGACCTTCAACTACTACTTCATGGAGAAGGCTCTGTCAATGACCGGCGGACTCAATGTGGTCAACGTGATAGTCGTGGACTTCAGAGGATATGATACCATCGGAGAAATTTCAGTCCTTTCCCTGGCAGCCCTTGGGGTGTACAGCCTTATCCTGAGCAGAGCAAAAAAGGTTAAGGGAGGTAAGGAATAATGGCCGATACCACGGTAATTACCAAAACAATCGCAAAGATCTGTTTGATGATCGATATGCTCTATTCAATCGATCTTCTGCTCATCGGAGGTAACAGGCCAGGTGGAGGTTTCATCGGCGGTGTGCTGTGTGCGGCTGGGATCGGACTGATCTATGTCGCATACGGGGTTGATGAGATCAAGAAAATCTGGAACCCTGACTGGCACATGTGGTTTGGATATGGGCTCCTGTTTGCAAGCATAACCGCCTGGTCTCCATTATTTGCAGGGCACAAATACTTCAGAAGCGCCTGGGATTTCATTCCCGTAGAAGTAGGAGGTATTCACCTGTTTGAGATGGAATTTGTCTCATCCGGGTTCTTTGACCTTGGGGTGTACTTTGTAGTGGTTGGAGGTCTGCTGTTTATTGCAACTAAATTAGGAACCGACAAAGGCTCGGAGGGAGAACATGAATAATTTTTTCCTTGAGCTTACAATCGCTCTGCTCTTCGGGATCGGAACTTTCCTGGTTCTTCGCAGGGACATGATGAAAGTTATCATCGGTTTCGGTGTAATTTCCCATGCCATTAACCTGTATATCGTTGGAGGTGGAGTTTTCAGTGACGGTACCCTTGTGCCGATTCTGGAACATGAGCAGGCTATAGAAGGTCTTGGCCAGGGTCTTATCTATAATGATAACCTGACAGCCGGAATTCTCGGGCCGATAACAACCAATCCGTATACAGAATTCGTGGACCCTCTTGTACAGGCCCTCGTGCTCACGGCCATTGTGATCGGGCTTGCGACTACAGCATTCGTATTGACTCTTTGCTACCGCGTCAATGAGGAATATGGTACTATTGATGTACAGGAACTCAGGAGGCTTCGAGAATGAGCTTTTTAATGGATCATCTGCCGATCTTCCTGATTGCTATCCCTCTGTTAATGGCTCCGGTCACAATCCTGACCAAAGGCAGTCCAGGGCTGCAAAAGGTAATCGATATTGTAGTTGGCTTTGGCTTATTGTGCTTAAGCTTGCTCCTGATCTCTACGGTCTGGAACCACGGAATTATTGCATATGATGTAGGAGAATTCGGAAAGTACGGAATCGTAATTGTAGCCGATCTGCTGAGTGCAGGGATGGTTGTCCTGAACTGCTTAATTGGCTTTTTGGGCTTAATTTATTCCTATGATTACATAGAAGACCAATCCCTGAACCAGACCTACCACTCCCTTTACAACCTGATGCTTGCAGGCATCAACGGGATATTCCTGACAGGGGATATCTTCAACATGTTCGTCTTCTTCGAAATAATGCTGCTTTCCTCGGCAGCTCTGATAGTTGCAAATGAAAACTCAAAGGTTACGAAGATTTCGGACAAGATGGAAGCTACAATGAAGTACCTGGTCCTGAACATTCTCGGGGGTAATGTGATGCTGATTGCGGTTACGTCACTGTATGCATCCATCGGTTCCCTGAACATGGCAGACATTACCCTTAAGATCAGGATTCTTGCTGAAGCGGGGGCTGTCCCATGGCACCTGTATGCAGTGGGCTTGCTTTTCATCATTGTATTTGGTGGTAAGGCGGCAATGTTCCCTCTGCACTACTGGCTTCCGGATGTGCACCCCACAGCTCCATCCCCAATCAGTGCAATGCTTAGTGGTGTGATCATAAAGATCGGAGCTTACGGTATACTCCGGGTTCTCTTTATGGTGTTTGCTCCTTTCCAGGCAGTGTACGGACCAGTCATTCTCTTCATGGCTCTGGTTACCCTGGGCCTGGGAGCAACTTCGGCAATAGGGCAGACGGATGTTAAGCGTATGCTGGCTTATTCCAGTGTATCCCAGATTGGATACGTCTTCCTGGGCTTTGGGATGGCAGCAATGGCAAATGCAGCCGGTGAGGCTGAGGCTGCAACTCTACTCCTTGGCGCGTCCGTGGTCTACCTGGTAAACCATGCACTTGCAAAGAGCATGTTGTTCCTTACCTCGGGTGGAATCATCCACACTGCCGAGACAAGGGATATGCGGCAGATGGGAGGCATGATCAACAAAGCTCCTATGATGGGTGTTGCTTTCCTTGTGGGAGCCATGTCCATTGGCGGAGTTCCCCCTATGGGAGGATTCATCTCCAAGTTCCTGCTCTTTGATGCAGGCCTTAGATCGCAGTTCTACATGCCCATAGGGATAGCTCTGATCTTTGCGGTCTTTACCCTCTTCTACATGTTCAGAGGCTGGATGCTTATATTCTGGGGAGAACGGGACCCGCAGTATGGGGAATATTCTCACCACAAACTGTCTCCCCTTATAGTGTTTCCAGTCCTGTTCCTGGCAGCTATTGTGCTGATCCTTGGACTGTACCCTGAACCTGTTGTGCAGTTCTCACAGACCATTGCAAGCCAGATTATTGATCCTCAGCCTTATATTGATGCAGTAATGGTGAGGGTGATCAGATGAAGCGGCGTACACTTACCTATATGGCACTTCCAGTTGTTTGGTGCCTTGTCAGCGGACAAATAACCCTTGGCAGCATTCTGCTTGGTCTCCTCTTTGGATTCATAGTTGTAGCGCCCTTCAGTGAGCTTTACAGGCTGGATGAGGTAGTACACCCCACAGGAGACTGGATTTCAAAGATTCCGAAGAAAATCACGTATCTTTACGTTCTGATAAAGGAGATCATAAAGGCCAACATAGCAGTCGCAAAGATTGTCATCAAACCCACGATAGACATCAAACCAGGAATTATCGCGGTTCCTATCCGGACCAAAACCAATATCGGAATTACGGGTATTGCTAACACCATTACCCTTACCCCAGGAACCCTTACCGTGGACATTTCGGACGACAAAACGATCCTCTATGTGCATTCTATCGATGCAACAAATCCCCAGGGCATTCGTGATTCCATCCGGGATGACCTTGAACACTATGTACTGGAGGCATTCGAATGATTATTACACTGGAACAGGCAGATTTCCTGGCGCTGGTCGTTATGGTAGTCGCCCTGGTGCCGAGTACGTACAGAGTTCTGTACGGCCCGACCCTCCCGGACAGGATTGCAGCCTCAGATGCTGTGGGTAACGTCCTTGCAATGATATTTGCGCTCTATGCTTTCCAGGGGAGTTCGATCTTCCTCATGGATGTTGCCATGCTGCTTTCAATCATCTCCTTTGTGGGGACGGTAATAGTAGCAAAGTATCTTGATACAGGGGAGGTGCTGTAATGGCTATACTCGCGACTATACTGGATATAATCAGTATATTCTTCCTTGTTGTAGGGCTTATATTCCTCTGTCTCGGAATGCTCGGCCTGCTGCGTTTGCCTGATGTATACAACAGGTTGCACGCAACAACCAAGGTCGCAACCCTGGGTGCTATCGGAGTCCTTGTGAGCATCATCATCCAGGAGGGCTATACGCCAATGGGAGTAAAGGCGCTGACTGTAGCGATCTTTATCCTGCTTACAGCCCCCATTTCAGGCCATATGATCGGCAAGGCAGCCTACCACTCAGGAGTAAAACTCTGTGAAGGCACCTGTCTGGACGAATACGGCCCGGAACACGGACCAAAAAGCGTGCCAAAAAGCGTGCCAAAAAGTGTACCAAAAAACGGACAAAAGAGACAAAAATAAAGATAAATGAATGTGTTTTTGAAACACATTCATCTTTTTTTTATCGGGGTTTTGTTTTTCCGATTTATATTTATTCTATCAGGCGTCTGCTTCTTTTTTATCCAGTTTTAATTCGGTTTTTTGGTTCTATCGAATTTCTGTTTTCAGCTTCTTTTCTGTTTTCAGCTTCTTTTCTGTTTTCAGCTTCTTTTCTGTTTTCAGCTTCTTTTCTGTTTTCAGCTTCTTTTCTGTTTTTCCATATAATATCTGTAAAAAATTATACGGCTTCAAATTTGAGGGAACGAGTTTATTTCAACAGGATGAAAATCGCCCTTGATGTAAAAAAAGGCTTATTTTGAAATTGAGAGTCTAATGTTTTTTTACAAACAATCAAATTTTTTTTGCCTTCTAAAAAGAAAGTCGGTTATGTTATCTATTTTTATAGCTTATTTATATATGCCAGTAAATCCCGGATAAATTAAGGCTTTCTTTGTCAGGTACGCAGAAGTTGAATTCTTTTTTGGGAACCAACTTGAAAGCGAGTCCGAACAGGGTCTGAAAAGAGGTCTAAACAGGATTCTATAGAAGATAAGGCCAAATTGGAACTACGGAAAATCTCGAATCCGAAAAGTTCTTATACAGGGAAAAACCGGTCTTAAAAGAGTCTAATTGGGTCGAAAAACGAATCAGAGCCACCTTTTAACAAGTGATTCGTCACTGAATATCCCTGAATTAAAAATCATGGATGGAATTTTTCCGGGATTTGAACTGGCTTTTTTAAGGGATTAAAGTAGTTTCGAGCTATTTTTCAGCCAGAATATTATCAGATATACAGATCATCTACTATATAGAATCTATAGTTAACGTATTAGAAATGCTTTTTTCCTTATTATATACTCTATATCGAATAACTATATATCAATCTCCGCGAATTCTAGCCCTGAAAAAGTCAGAAATGTGAACCTCAGGACAGAGAGGAATAGATATTATAAGAATGGTACATCTTTCAAACATCCATTTCTCAGAGGCATATAATAATGGGGTTAAGAATTGAAAGAGTCCTGGAAACTTCAGATTTCTTTTATCCGTTCTCTCCATTTCACTCATTTTTTTACTACATCTTCCCATATTTCTCTGATTCTTTTCTTTCAAATATTTCGTCTCCTCTATTATTTCATCCCCCTCAATATTTTACCCTCCTGCAGAACCATATACTCCTGCAAAATCCCGGTCGGCTATGTTATATTTTTTTGAAATAACTTATAAACTATGAAACTCGGTTTAGGAATCGATACTGGTGGGACATACACTGACGCCGTTTTAATGAACCTTGCAGACGGCAGAATTCTTGATTCTAATAAAGCACTAACTACGCATTCCAATCTGGTTGAAGGGATCGAAAAAGTAGTTGCAGGCTTAAAACAGGAGTATCTGGAGGATATAAAACTTGTTTCGGTATCCACAACTCTTTCTACAAACTCCACACTGGAAGGCAAAGGTCATCCTGCAGGCCTGATTCTGGCAGGCTATAAAGTCAATGGGAATATCCCGGCCAGTGAGATAATTTCCATAGATGGCGGCCACGATTCAAAAGGAAACGAAGTTAGTTGCCTTGAACTTAATTCTGCGGAACAATTCGTTAACAGCACCAGAGGCAGGCTCTTTTCATATGCCGTATCTTCTTACTTTTCCGTACGGAACCCGGAACATGAGCTTTCAGTAAAAAAAGCAATAGAAAGGCTGACCGATAAGCCGGTTGTCTGCGGGCACGAACTTTCCCTGAGCCTGGGAGCTTACGAAAGGGCAGTAACTGCAGTTCTGAACGCGCGCTTGATCCCGATAACCTCTCAGTTCATCCGGGCCGTTCTATCGGTAATGGAAGCAAGAAATATCAAAGCTCCCATGATGGTAATGAAATGCGACGGTTCCCTTGCCCGCATTGAAGAGGCTCTTGAAAAGCCCGTAGAGTCTATTTTTTCAGGCCCTGCCGCAAGCCTTGTGGGGGCTGCCCATATAAGCGGCTTGAAAACCTGCGTGGCTGTGGATGTGGGAGGCACGAGCACCGATATTGCTCTGATAGAGGACGGAGTTCCCGAGATCAGTGAAAATGGGGCTGTAGTGGGAAACTGGAAAACTATGGTCAGGGCGGTCAGGATCAGAACCTCGGCTATGGGAGGGGACAGCCACGTCTGGGTACAGAAAAAAATCTATATTGGCCCGAACAGGGTTATTCCTCTCTGCCTTGCAGCTTCAGACTATCCTTTCCTTGAAGACAAGTTGAGGAAAGCTGAAAAAATTTCGGACAGGATAATGGATGATATTTTCCAGCCAGCAAGTTTCTTTGTCAGGAGCGGGAATGCGGGGGCAGACGATGACATACATGCCCTTAATTACTCCATCGAATTTGAACTGGAAAATTATGAACGTCAGATCTTTGACGCTATAGGATATGAGCCGGTTTCGGTATCCGATATTTCTGAAGCAATTGGAAAACATCCCCTGCAGTTTGTAAAGGCTCTGCGTTCTCTGGTCCAGAAGCGCTGCATCTACCATATAGGTTTCACACCTACGGATGCTCTTCATGTGCTTGGAGAATATGAAACATGGGACAGTAATGCCTCCTGGCTGGGAGCAAAACTTCTTGGCAACTATCTCGGGCTGGATCCTGAAAGTTTTTCCCGGGAAATAAAACGAAATTTTGCAAAAAATATTGCTCTTGACCTGCTGGCATTCTTTGCAAAAGACTTCAAGCGGGAAGACCTTGAAAAACTGCTGGAAAACACTCGCTTCACAAAGTTCAAAATCAATATTCCGGTCGTAATGATCGGGGCGCCTGTCAAAGCCTACGTGCCCGAACTCAGAGAATTTATCGATGCGGATATCAGGGTTCCTGAATTCCATGAAGTGGGCAACGCCGCAGGAGCCCTGGCTGGAAACATCGTCAAAAGAAGCGAAATTCTAATCCGACCGATAGGTTCTGGAACTGAGCAGTATCACGTGTTCTCTGAAGTAGAAAGGAAGGTTGCAGATAATTATCTCGAGGCAGTGGACTATGGGCTGGAGCTTATGGAAAAACTGATTTTCGACCATATGGACGGGTACGGGCTTCAGAAGGACCAGGTCTGTTTTGACCTTGAAAGAAAGGACTTCAATCCAGGTTTTGGAGCCTTGAAAGAGACTCGCTTGACGGGGCTTGGTATAGGAAACCCTTTGAGGCTGGAGCAGTAACGAACCTTCGCAGTAACGAACCTTCGCAGTAACGAACCTTAAAAGTAAAGAACCTTAAAAGTATTTTCCAATTAGATAGCTGACCTTATCATGGGATTATAAAAGATTTCCGAATAGATATTCAGTTTTCGTAATATCCTTTTTGTTTCCCTTCCTTTTTCTGGAGATTACAGGATGTCCCTCTTTTTTTCTTCTCCTCCAGTCTCTTTTTCCCGTTCGGTCAGGTTTTTCGGTTCTGATAAACAAATTTTTATTTATGTTTAGTTACCTCCTTCTATCAGAACTATTATTCTATATAACTGGATTTTATTCTGTAAAATTGCTTATTCCAAAGGAGTGACGAAAATGCGCAGGGACTACATAGACAGGGACTATAGCCCAAAAGACACAGATCTAATCTGTGAATTCCATATCGAACCGTCGGCAGGAGTGAATTTTGAGGAAGCTGCCACCCACATGGCAGGGGAAAGCTCTATAGACTCCTGGACTGAGATTTCCACATTGAGTCCCGAACTTGCAGCGAAATTAAAACCTCACGTTTTTTACCTGGACGAAGAGTCACAGACCGTAAGGGTGGCGTACTCGGAAGACCTTTTTGAACTGGGTTCGGTCCCCCAGGTGCTGAGTGCTGTTGCAGGAAACATCTTCAGTATGAAAATCGTTGACAACCTCAGGCTGCAGGACATAGCCTTTCCAAGGTCAATGCTTCGCGAGTTCAAAGGTCCGAACTTCGGGCTGCAGGGGATCAGGAAACTTGTGGGTGTGCAGGACCGGCCCCTTATTGGGACTATCGTTAAGCCAAAGGTAGGCTTAACCTCTGAGAAACATGCGGAAGTTGCGTACAATTCTTTTGCCGGAGGGTGCGACCTCGTTAAAGATGATGAGAACCTTACCGACCAGAAGTTCAATGGCTTTGACAGAAGAGCTGAACTCACCCTGAAAATCGCAGAAAAAGCTGAAGTCGAGACAGGGGAGAAGAAGATGTACCTCTGCAACATCACAGCCCCAACGTGTAAGGAAATGTTCCGGCGCTTAAATGTCCTCAAAGACCTGGGTGCCAGCTATGCAATGATCGATATCGTGCCGGTGGGCTGGACTGCTCTTCAGACCCTGCGGGAAGAGGCTGAAGATGTGGGTCTTGCCCTTCATGCCCACCGCTGCATGCATTCAGCGTATACCCGGAACCCCCGCCATGGGATAAGCATGGTTCTTGTTGCCAAGCTCTGCAGGTTGATAGGGCTTGACCAGCTCCATATAGGCACGGTTGTCGGGAAGATGCACGGAGAGAAGCATGAAGTCCTGTCTCTAAGGGACGAGTGCGTGCTCGAGAAAGTGCCTGCGGATGAGAGCCAGCATGTCCTTACCCAGGACTGGGGAGGATTAAAGCCAATGTTTCCGGTAGCATCCGGAGGGCTTGCCCCTACAATGATTCCTGACCTTTACTCTATCTTCGGAAAAGATGTTATTATGCAGTTCGGGGGTGGAATCCATGCGCATCCGATGGGTACGGCAGCCGGAGCTACTGCCTGCAGGCAGGCCCTTGATGCAAGCCTTGAAGGAGTCAGCATGCAGGAATATGCAAAGGACCACAAAGAACTTGAAGTTGCTATTGAGAAGTGGCTTAAGAAATAAGCTACGCAGCGACCAGGATGTATAATAAGAACCAGTTGCTAAGAACCAGTTGCTAAGAGCAATTTACAGGCTGTTAAAAACAGAAATAATAGCAGGATACTGATCAGTAAGGGGTTTACATTCGGTGCAGGCAGAAAACGGAAATAAAATAAAGACCCGGTTTTTTCGGGTCTCTGAAGAGAACTTTGATGTCGTTCTTGACGAGGCTGCGGCGATTATCAGAAGGGGCGGGACAGTTGCCTTCCCCACGGAAACTGTTTACGGGCTTGGAGCTGATGGGCTGGACCCTGACGCCGTCCGGAAAATATTTGAAGCAAAGGAACGCCCGCCTGGCAATCCTCTCAGCTTGCTCGTCCATTCCAGGGAAGACCTCAGAAAGGTTGCAAAAAACATTCCTGAAAAAGCTTTCAGGCTTATGGATGCTTTCTGGCCTGGTCCCCTTACGATTGTTCTCGAGAAAAACGACATTGTCCCGGAAATTACCTCGGGAAACCTGCCGTCTATAGGGCTCCGCATGCCTGACCACAGGATTCCTCTGGAACTTATAAAGAGGGCAGGCACTCCTCTGGCTGCTCCGAGTGCGAACCTTTCGGGAAAGCCCAGTTCCAGTCTGGCAGCCCATGTCCTGGCTGACCTTACAGGCAGGATTGATGCGATTATTGACGGAGGGAGCGCAGCTATAGGGGTTGAGTCAACAGTTGTCGATATGACGGTTGAACCTCCGGTGGTGCTGCGGCCCGGAGCCGTGGGAATTGACGAGCTTGAAATGGCCATAGGTAAAGTCAGGCCCGCGTATGGGGGGACTGAAGCCGGGACTGGAGAGGCTATGCTTGAAAAGCGTGCAGGTCAGAAATACAGTCATTATGCCCCTGATACGCAGGTCGTGCTTGTGGAAGGGGAAGGAAAAAATGTTTCTGAAAAGATTGATACCCTGCTCGAAAATTACCGGTGCGAAGGTAAAAAAGTCGGGCTTCTGCTCAGCGACGAGACCGCAGGCTTTTTTGCTTCTGAAAGATTGAGTGCGCATGAATGCTTTTTACTGGGGTCCCGCGAAGAGCCTGAGGAAGCTGCCAGAAGATTATTTGAAGGGCTCAGGGTTCTGGACACGAAAGGTCTGGATGTGATTCTGGCTGACGGCTCCTTTTTCCCTTCAGGACTTGGAGCTGCTCTCCTTAACCGGCTAAGAGAAGCTGCCTCCGTAAGGCATGCTGTTTAAGTCTGTTGTACCGGTTAAATTGCAATAGTACCGGTCAAATTGCAATAGTATAAGTAGAGTTTGACAGTCAGATTTGATAGTTATTGATTTTTTAGATACCTGGAGAGATCTTCTTGAAAGCAGAAAAAAAAGAACAGATGGAAAAAATGCGGGCTTATAAAAAAGTTCGGAAGCAGAACAACAAAACAACAGGAGTAAGCCTTGCGATCCTGGCTGCAGGTCTGCTTTTTAAGACTCTGAATATAACTATTCTTGGTATTGATATCGGGTACTATCTTCTCTGGTCAGGAGTTTTTGTCTTCTTTGTGACTTCGATGTCAGGCCTCTTCGCTGCTGGATCCCTGCGTAAGCAGAAATAATATTTTTTCTTTCTTTTCCTAAAAGAGGCTTTTCAAGATGGGTGAAACGATTGCAAGTGAAGAAATGCATGAATACTTCAATGAGCTAGAGGCGAGGCTAAAAGAGGCAATTGAGGTTGCAAACAGGGCCCGTTCCCGGGGTGGAGATCCGAAGCCCACTGTGGAAATTCCCCTTGCCAAAGACCTTGCAGATAGGGTTGAAAACCTTATCGGGGTCAAAGGGGTTGCTGCAAAGATCCGGGAACTTGAGGTCAATATGTCCAGGGAAGAAGCTGCCCTTGAAGTCGGGCGCCAGGTCGCCGAAGGGATGGTAGGAAGCTTTCCAACAAAGAAAGATGCCGTGGAAGCTGCTATCCGTGTTTCCATGGCAGTCCTGACAGAAGGGGTGGTTGCGGCTCCTATCGAAGGAATCGATAAGGTAGATCTCGGGAAAAATGACGATGGCTCTCAGTATATCCGGATATTTTATTCCGGGCCCATCAGGAGTGCAGGAGGGACTGCGCAGGCGCTTTCCGTGCTGGTTGGCGACTATGTGAGGCGTGGGATAGGGATTGACCGCTACAAGCCAAGAGATGAGGAAGTAGAACGCTATGTGGAAGAAATCCTGCTTTACAAGAGGGTCGCAAGCCTTCAGTACATGCCTTCTGAAGACGAAATTCGTCTGATAGTCCGGAACTGCCCGGTTTGTATTGACGGGGACCCGACTGAAGAAGCCGAGGTCGAAGGGCACAGGAATCTTGAGAGGATAGGGACAAACCGTGTCCGGGGAGGAATGTGCCTTGTGCTTGCCGAAGGTCTCGCCCTCAAGGCTCCGAAGGTCAAAAAGCACGTCAACAAGTTGAAGATGGATGGATGGGACTGGCTGGAGACCCTTATCGGGGGTGCTAAAAGCGGGGAGAGTGCTGAAGATGAGCACAAAAACAAGATCAAGCCAAAGGATAAATATATCCGTGACCTGATCGCCGGAAGGCCTGTTTTCTCTCATCCTTCAAGGCCAGGAGGTTTCAGGCTGCGGTACGGGCGGTCAAGAAATACTTCATTTGCTTCGGCCGGGATCAGTCCTGCCAGCATGGTCTTGCTTGACGATTTTATAGCTAACGGGACTCAGCTAAAGGTTGAAAGGCCCGGAAAAGCTGCGGCCATGTCTGCCGTGGACTCTCTGGAGGGACCTACGGTAAGGCTTTTTTCGGGAGACCTTGTCCGTATAGATAATATAAAGGAGGCATATGAACTCCGTCCACAGGTTGAGGTAATTGTTGATATCGGGGAAATTCTGATCAATTATGGGGACTTCCTTGAAAATAATCATCCTCTTATGCCTTCACCTTATGTTTTCGAATGGTGGCAGTATGATTACCAGGCAGCCTGCCCTGAACAAATTCCCGAGGAAGAGCTAAAAAACCCCTCCGCTGCCCTTGCTCTCAGGCTTGCAGAGGAGTTTAATGTGCCGTTGCATCCGAAGTTCACCTATCTCTGGCACGACATAACCCGGCACGAGTTTGAAGCTCTCAGAAAATTTGTGGCTGAAAAAGGGAGCTTTCTGGCAGGTGAAGTGGTTGGGGCAGGAGTCCTTAAACTGCCCCTGGAAGCTTCTCTTGAAGAGGGAATAAAGCTGGTTCTTGAAAAACTCCTTGTCCTGCACAGGGTAAAAGATAATGAAATCTTTATCGAAGAGGCTCTTCCGTTTATTTTCTGCCTTGGGCTTGACAATTCCCTTAAAGAAAAAGCCAGTATGCCAGACATAGATGATATGGTGGAAGTTGCAGGTATTTTGAGCGGGTTTAAGGTTTATCCGAGAGCACCTTCAAGGATAGGGGCACGGATGGGAAGGCCGGAAAAATCCGATCTGCGCAAGATGTCTCCTGCAGCTCAGGTTCTCTTCCCGATAAACAATTCCGGAGGAATTACACGAAATCTTGTCTCTGCCTCTGACTACACATCCTGCATGAATGGGAAGATCGGGGAAATTGAAGTGGAATTAGGGCTGAGAGAATGCCCTGCCTGCAGGAAAGAGACTTATTTCTGGCGCTGTGAATGCGGGGAATTCACGAATCCCAAACTTTCCTGCTCTCGCTGCAAGATCGATGTAAGGGGTGCAGAGGTCTGCCCTAAGTGCGGGAAAAAGCCGACTTCCGTTGCAAACGTAAAATTGGATTTCCGTTCCATTTACAAGCAGGCTTTTGAGAACTTAGGGGAAAGGGAAAAAATGGATTTGATAAAGGGAGTAAAGCGGCTCATGAATGGGCAGATGACTCCCGAGCCCCTGGAAAAGGGAATCCTGCGCGCAAAACATAATGTTTACGTTTTTAAGGATGGGACTATACGCTATGACATGTCAGATATCCCCCTTACTCATATAAGGGCTGATGAACTGGGAGTTACGGCAGCCAGACTCCGGGAACTCGGTTACATTGAGGATATTTGTGGAAAACCCCTTGAGAGAGACGACCAGGTTGTCTGCCTGAAGGTTCAGGACCTTGTGATCTCTTATGACGGGGCTGAGTATATGCTGCGTACTGCAAAATATGTGGATGACCTTCTTGTGAAGTATTACAAGATTGAGCCCTATTACAATGCCGAAACTATTCAGGACCTTGTGGGGGTACTGCTCATAGGGCTTGCTCCTCATACTTCCGCAGGAGTACTCGGGCGTCTCATAGGGTTTACGAAAGCTTCCGTAGGCTATGCTCATCCTTTTTTCCATGCTTCTAAACGCAGGAATTGTGATGGGGATGAAGATTGCATAATGCTTCTTATGGATGGGATTCTCAATTTTTCGAGGTCATATCTGCCCGATAAAAGGGGAGGGAAGATGGATGCTCCTCTGGTGCTAACTACCAGGATCGATCCCAAGGAAGTGGATAAGGAAGCCCATAATATCGATGTTTCTGCGCGCTATCCTATCGAGTTTTACAGGGCTACGCAGGAAATCAAAAATCCAACTGAACTTGAAAGTATTATG
>JBFHIK010000001.1:0-26374 GCA_041596555.1 Methanosarcina sp. | reverse complement strand
GGTGTGGGGTCTGCGCGCAGATCTGCAAGTTTGAAGCTATCAGCGAGGTGAAGAGATGAGCCAGATTAAAGGAGAGGAAAAACTCGACCTCCTTATCACAGGAGTTGGCGGGCAGGGCGCAATCCTTGCTTCGGATATCATCGGAAAAGCCGCAGTCATTTCAGGGCTCCCCATCCGGGCAGCAGAGACCCACGGCATGGCACAACGCGGAGGCTCAGTTGTAAATCACATAAGGCTTGGGGCTGATCTCGGATCAATGATTCCTAAAAAAGGTGCAGATGTCTTGCTTGCCCTTGAACCCATGGAAGCAGTCCGGTATCTTGATTTCCTGAAGGATGGTGGAGTAATTGTAGTAAATACTCAGCCAATAGTTCCTGTGACCGTTACCTCAGGCCTTGCAAAGTACCCTGATGTCCAGGAAATCCTTGATGTCCTTTCGGAAAAATATATAGTCAAAGCCTTTAACGCGGATGAACTGGCTTCTGAAGCAGGGAACAGGCTTGCAATGAACGTAGCAATGGTCGGAGCAGTCTCTGGCTACCTGCCCATTCCGAAAGAGACTCTGATTGAGAGTGTAAAGGCACTTGTGCCGCAGAAGACGATTGAGATTAATGTCAGGGCTTTTGAGATGGGGAGGAGAAAAGTAGAGGAGAGCTAAACAGAGGAAAGCTAAAACTTTCCTTTTCAGGCTGTCTCAAAACCTTTTTGGATTTTATAATTGGGTAATATCCCATTTCAGTTTTTACTTTTGTTTCATTTCGACAAAAAGAGTTCAATTTTCACAGATCAACATAGCTTATTTGCTTTCTTGCTGTAATTCCCCATTTATCCCCGCATTCATTTCCTCCCCCAGTTATCATCTTTAGAATTTCCTTCAGGCTTTTACCTTCTCTTGGTATGAAATCTGCTATTTTCTTTACGTTGTGTACAGTACACATTATAACAAACTTAATTTTAGTCTTTCATTTCCCCCTCAACAGAAATTCGGTCGTGTCCGTGAGTTATTGATCAATTCCGAAAAAGCAAGTGCATCCTCCTCATTTATAATAAAATCTTGAGAGATAATAAAATCTTGAGAGATAATAAAATCTTGAGGGATTCTTGTGCTTACGGTTTTCAATAACTCACGCCCGCGACCAGAAATTCCCTGAATCCTCAATCCTGTTTCATCTGACCAGATACAGGTTCTACACAACACATTATTTTCTGATACTGTTCCGTTCCTTCTTCTGTATTCAGTATAACCCCCATATCTTCCATTAAGTACCCCCCAGGATCCCTTGATACTGTTCTACTTTTACTCTCCGTACATACATTTTTCAGCAAACTCAGATAACAATACTTGCAGACAGAATCCCGAATATCGGGTTCATTGTCCCTTTTTTGGACTCTTGTAAATGGGAGTTCAAATGCAGCTGGGCAATAATAACAGTCTTTTATCTAATCATAAGTGAAGAGGGATTTCCGGAACTTTTTGGTTTTTCCTCTGTTCTCTACTTCATAAAAGTTGTAGGGAATATAAACATCAATTTGTTCATTGAGTAAAAATTTTATTAATCTCTTTAATCTCTTTAATCTCTTTAATCTCTTTAATCTCTTTTTCGAGAGCTTCCGAACTCTTACTTTGTCCTGGAGAAGCATTTGCCTTAACCTTTGTTCCATCGATAGAAATACTGGAACCAATTAGACCCACTTCCTAAAAAAGTGACAAACTATGAAAAGATTTCTTTAATCGAATCAAGATGAGTTGAACGGCATCGACAAATAGTATGAAAATCTGGTTTTTGCATGGCTTCAAGGTATATAAAAGCAGTATCATTTAGGGTCATTTGATCTATCTTGCGTGAGCTTATGATGCTGATCAGGCATCCATAATGCGAGATTTTTAGAGAAGTTGGGGGATAATAGGCAGGACAGCCCTCCTCTGAGCAGGGGAATTCAATTACATCAAAATTATATTACGTTAGATATATAAATTTAGCTTAATATTCGCATCAGGATAAGCTCATTTATTAATAAATATTTAATTTTGTCTTTTTTGAAAACCCTGCAGTTCCCACAGAACTCCCTTACTTCTTCAATACTAATTTTCAGAAACTATCTTTCCTAAAGTTATTTACTCATCTAAAAGCTAGCTATATACAATCGTATTTACGATTAAATAGATGAGTAGGGGTAAAATTCTGGAAAGATGTTGATATGTGGGCATAATATTACACATAATATATACATTTGAGTAATGAAATTCAGATCCGTATTAAATCCAATATCGTAGAATAAAATCCATAGCTGCTGCCTGTCAAAAAGCGTTATAGAAATTTGAAATTAAAACAAGTGGGTGATATTTAATGGAATACGTAAGAAAAACCTGTCCGATTTGTGGGAGTGAGTTTGTAGTCCTGAAAAAGTTCGAGGAAAAGGCCATTTACTGTACACTTGAGTGCCTTTCAGCATCTCAGGGGAAAATGAAAAGAGAGAAAATTTGCTCTTTAATACCTGTATAAGCTTATATTGTTTCATTGTAAACGGTATAATCTATTTCAGTTTAACTTTTTTAAATTTTTAACTAACAGTTTACTTTTTTATTGATAAAGAATTCTACATAAATTTTTAGAGAGTCTGTTCTTGAATAAAATAAAATGAGTGTCAAGACAGTTACTCAATAATTATTTTTAAAAAATAATTGTTGTTTTTTAGAAAGTATTTCGCCCGGTTAATGGAATAATTTTTTTATAAAGAATTTGTTCAATAAAAATGTTCAATTAAAAGGGAAAAATAATATAGAAAGTATCAGTCCGGAACTATTGAATATTCCCCTGGGACATCATTAGAGAAATGACCCTTGTGGCTCCAGAGGAGCAGCTAGCTCCGTACAGAAGGCACAAGCCTGCTCAGGACAAAACTCAGACCCAGCCCTGCTCCTGAGAGGATGGGATGAAAGTTAAGGCTGCTGAATGATCCCGCCCTAACGGAAGCCTTCAATAAAAGATTACTTACTACAGGAAAGTTCTCTTTAAATGATAGAGGCCCTGACTGTAGTCGCGTCAGTTATAGCTTTAAAATCCTCTTTTTGCAGGCTGGCTGTATTGCCGTGTTTTTCGATACTTTCCACGACTTATTTCAAAGCTTTATTTCAAGGAGTTGTTATTCAAATCAATGACGGGAGAAAATCGGAAAAGTGCATAAAAGTGCATATTACTCCTCTTTCAAGGCTCAAATTTTGATCTGCAGGTTTTTCGATGCCAATTAAAAGACATCTTATAAAGGTTGCAAAAAATGCTACTGCCCTTCAGGTTCAGGGAATCGTAAAAAGGTCTCTGAAGAAAAACAGGCAGGTTCCAGAGAGTTTTTCGGGCTCTATTCCCATCCGGAAGCTTTTAGACCACATTTTTTCAGGGGTTTTGCTTCCGGAACTCCATCCTGAGCAATGTAAATAGACCAATGTAAATAGACCAATGTAAATAGACCAGGTTTGTTGTCGTGAATGTATTATATAGTGTACTCCAATGTGTACTTCAAAATGCAGATCTTGCTGAAACTTCAACCATAATCCGGATTTTGCCGGGAATACCTGAGTATTATTGAATACCTGAATATTATTTGTCGATTATGGGTAATCCTTGCGCCTTTAACTTTAAAATTTATTATTTTTTTCTCCCCTGTCATTGATTTTTCTTTCTTATTATTCCCATTCCCCTACAAAGGTTTTATATATTAGATGTGCTATTTAAAGGCAAAGTACATCAGAGATGTGAGGTTTCAGGCATTATGATGCTTGGAACTGCTTATCAGATCAATGTGATGCTTAATGCTAAACTCCCGGAAATCTCCGGAAGTAAGGGCTTTCTACCGTTTTTACGGTTGAATTTCCTGCATTGAATATAAACCAGTGAGAAAAGTCGGATCAACATAAGTGTCAAAGGGCCAATGCTTTGAAACGCCCGCTTTTGGCGCCGCAGAGGCGTCTAAAATCGCACGAAACTGTTCAGGTTTTCGATGAGTTGCGGTTGCAGTTGCTGAATACTGAAGTTTCAAATCAGGTTACTGAGTAAATCAGGTTACTGGGTTACGAGTCAGGTTACTGAATACTGAAGTTTCAAAATCAGATTGCTATATGTTTCAAATCAGGGCCGAGTGCCTGGATTTGGGTCTGCCAGGATCGTAAGGTCGGTTCTCAAATAAGATGTTTCCTGCTGAGGCAGGAGCAAAAGGGAACCGAATATCTGCAGATGCCTGAAGGAATGTAGGGTACCGGGAGCATAGAGCTCCGGTCTGCTCGAGGCTTTCCGCCGGCAGGTCTGAACGACATCCCTCCCCCACCTGGTAGCGTTCGGGGAATCCAGTGCACTTCTCTTTTGTCACTTGTGTTGTTTCGACCGGAGGGGCTGGTATTTCAATTGAAGTTTACGGAGTAGAAATATGGCAAGCATACACCGACCAAAACGAGGTTCCCTTGCATTCAGTCCGCGCAAGAGGGCTAAGAGCCACATTCCACGGTTCAGAGCCTGGCCGGAAGCTACGGGCGAACCAAAGCTGCAGAGTTTTGCAGGTTATAAGGTGGGTATGACCCACGTGATTATGGTTGATGATATAAAGAATAGCATTACCCAGGGCATGGAAATCTCTGTGCCCGTGACTATAATCGAAACTCCTGCAATAAGGGTCGCAGCTATCAGAGCTTACACAGAAGACACCACCGGGGAAAAGGCAATTGCCGAGGTATGGACATCAGACCTCGATCCTGAACTCAAACGCAGGATTCCAATTCCAGCAGTAGAGAACCAGGCTGAAGCCCTTGAAACTATCGGGAAACTGATAGAAGAAGGCAGAATTAGCGACATCAAGGCAGTCACCTACACTTTACCAAAGAACCTTACCGGTGTCCCCAAAA
This sequence comes from Methanosarcina sp., assembly GCA_041596555.1. Lineage (GTDB taxonomy): Archaea > Halobacteriota > Methanosarcinia > Methanosarcinales > Methanosarcinaceae > Methanosarcina. The sequence goes on along the minus strand of JBFHIK010000001.1, from coordinate 21,483 downwards.
AGGTACCGGACATCATGGAAACCGGGATCAGTGCAAGAGACCTCAGCACCAAATTCGAATACGCAAAGTCAATCCTCGGCACCCTTGTAGGCTTTACCGACGTTTTCAAGAACGGAACACTTGTTGACACCGCCGCAATTACTATCGGTAAAGGAACACAGGGCCCTGTAAAGCGCTGGGGCATCCAGTTGCAAAAAGGCAAGCACTCCAGGCAGGGAAGTCTCAGGCAGGTAGGTACCCTTGGTCCCTTCCACCCGGCTCGCGTTTCCTGGAGAGTTCCCCAGATGGGTCAGATGGGATACCACCAGAGAACTGAGTTTAACAAGCGTATCCTCAAGATCGGAGCCGACGGAACAGACATCACTCCGGAAGGCGGGTTCATTAACTATGGCCTTGTCCGCGGAGACTATGTGCTGATAAAAGGCAGTGTCCCAGGGCCTTCCAAGAGGCTTATCAGGCTCAGAGATCCGATCAGAGCAAAAAAAGCCGACCTTGGCGAACCCAACATCCTGTACATAAGCAGGGAATCCAAACAGGGGTGATCTAAGATGGCTACAGCAAAAACCATAGACCTTACAGGAAAGGTTATCGGGGAAATCGAACTTCCATCAGTGTTTGATGCAGACTACCGCCCTGACCTTATTAAAAAGGCAGTACTTGCAGCACAGGCAAACAGGCTTCAGCCCTATGGTCCCCGCCTCTACGCAGGCATGGATACTTCAGCAAGAGGCTGGGGCTCCGGAAGGGGCGTATCCCAGATTCCCAGGCTCGTAAACAGCAGCAGAGCTGCAAGAGTCCCGCACGCAAAGGGCGGAAGGAGAGCGCACCCACCAAAACCGGAAGCTGACAGAAGTGAAAAGGTTAACACAAAAGAGCGCCGCTATGCAATCCGCTCTGCAATCGCAGCAACCACAGATCCCACCCTTGTAAGCCTGAGGGGTCATATCTTTGAAGCTGAACTTCCGATTGTTGCGGAAAATGCACTTGAAAACCTCGAAAGGACAAAGCAGGTAATAGAATTCCTTGAAGCTGCTGGCCTGTATGAGGATGTCCTCAGGGCAAAGTACGGAAGGCATATCAGAGCCGGCCGTGGAAAACTCAGAGGCAGGAAATACAAACATAAAAAGAGTGTCCTGATTGTCGCAGGAGAAAACTCTCCTATCCAGAAGGCTGCAAGAAACCTGTCGGGAGTAGACGTCGTAACGGTAGACTCACTGAATACCGAACTGCTCGCACCGGGTACGCACGCAGGTCGCCTTACTGTCTGGACAGAATCTGCAATTGGAAAACTGGAGGGCGCATTCCAATGAGTTCTATCAATTATCCTTTTGTTACTGAAAAAGCGATGATGCTGCTTGATGAAAACAAGCTTCAGTTTATCGTTGATACCAGATCAAACAAAAAGCAGATCGTGGAAGATGTTGAGAAGCTGTACGGCTTTAAAGTAAAATCCGTCCGGACCATGACCACAATGAAGGGTACAAAGAAAGCCGTTCTTGCATTTGAAGAGCCTGAATCGGCACATGAGATTGCAACCCGGATAGGACTTATGTGAGGTGTGATACATGGGTAAGAGAATTATATCACAGAACAGGGGTAGAGGTAGTCCGACCTACAGAGCTCCTTCTCACAAGTACAAGGCAGAACTGAGGCACCCTCGTGTGGATGAAAACTCCTCCCTTCAGGGAGAAGTCATAAACATCGAGCACGACCCTGCCCGTTCAGCCCCTATTGCAAGAGTTGCCTTTGAAAACGGAGAGGAACTATTCCTTCTTGCTTCCGAAGGCATTGCAGTAGGGAACATCATCGAGTGCGGAGACGATGCCGAGGTCAAGCCAGGGAACATTGTACCTATCGGAAATGTGCCTGAAGGTTTCTTCATCTGCAACATCGAATCAAAGCCAAAAGACGGCGGCAAATTTGTCCGTTCCTCCGGAGTATATGCAACCGTTGTGACTCACGAACCGAACAGAACTGCGGTGGCTATGCCCTCCGGCAACATAAAGTGGCTTAACCCCAAATGCAGGGCAGTAGTCGGGATTGTTGCAGGCGGCGGCAGAGTGGACAGACCCTGGCTCAAAGCCGGGAAAAAGTACCACAAAATGAAAACCAGGGCTGCAAAGTATCCAAGGGTTTCAGGTGTTGCTATGAACCCACGTGACCACCCATTCGGTGGAGGTGCCTGGAAACACCCTGGAAAGCCCACAACTGTTAGCAGAAACGCTCCGCCAGGAAGAAAGGTAGGACTGATTGCAGCAAGAAGGACCGGAATGAAGCGCTGATGAGGGGTATTCGTTATGGTAAAAAAATCATCATCAAGGTTACCGAAGAGAAAGGGTGAATTCACCTACCGCGGGAAAACCGTCTCAGAACTTCAGGAACTGAGTCTTGAAGAGTTTGCAGAACTTCTGCCTTCCAGAGAGCGCAGGAGCATCAAACGCGGATTCACAGACGGGCAGAAAAAAGTCCTGCACGATTTCAAGGAAGGAAAGAGAGTCAGAACCCATCACAGGGACATGATCATCCTTCCCGAAATGATTGGAACAGCTATCGAAATTCACAACGGGAAACAGTTTGTAGGTGTGGAACTTCAGCCTGAAATGATCGGGCACCGCTTCGGAGAATTTGCACCCACAAGACCAAAAGTTAACCACGGTAGTGCTGGTGTGGGAGCAACCCGTTCAAGCAAGTTCGTACCGCTGAAATGAGGTGAAGGGAATGGCAAGAATAAACTATTCAATTAATGGAGACCCTGAAACTACCTCTAAATCAATGGGTTCTGAACTTCATATTTCCCCGAAGAAGTCCCGTGAGGTTTGTTGCAAGATTAAGGGCATGAAAACCACTGAAGCAAGGAAGTTCCTTGAAGACGTAATTGCCCTGAAGCAGGCAGTGCCCTTTAAGAGACACTCCGAAGGGGCCGGTCACAGGAAAGGTCCCATGGCTGGAGGGAGATACCCTATCAGCGCTTCAAAAGAGATCTTAAAGATTCTCAAAAATGCAGAGAGCAACGCCGAGTACAAGGGTCTTGAACCTGCAAACATGTACATCGTCCATGCTGCAATTCAGCGCGGAAGAGTAATTCATGGGTTCATGCCGAGGGCAAGAGGAAGAGCAACGCCCAAAGACACGGAAACTGTAAACATCGAGATGATCCTCTCCGAGGTGCGCTAAATGGCAATAGAGAGAAAGTTCGTAAATGACGGGTATGTTAAAGCCTCCATGGACGAGTATTTTGCAGAACAGCTGAACAGAGCTGGATACGGCGGCATGGAGCTGAACAGGACCCCCATGGGCACCCAGATTGTTATCTACTCCGAAAAGCCGGGAATGGTAATCGGGAAGGCCGGGAAGGTCATCAGAAAACTTACCCGTGACGTTGCAACCAAATACAACCTCGAAAACCCGCAGATTGACGCTCAGGAAGTCAGGCGGCCTGAACTTAATGCCCAGATGATGGCATCCAGGCTTGCATCTTCCATTGAGAGGGGCTGGTACTTCAGGAAAGCCGGACACAATACCCTCAGAGCAGTCATGAGCGCAGGTGCCCTTGGTTGTGAAGTCGTAATCTCCGGAAAGCTTACCGGAGCAAGGTCAAGAGTCGAGAAATTCGTCAACGGGCACGTAAAACATTCCGGACATCCTGTACAGGAGGTAGTAGACGAAGGGTTCGCAGTAGCAATTAAAAAGCTAGGAACCCTTGGCTGCAAAGTAAGGATAATTCAACCTGACATTGTCCTGCCTGACTCATTCAGGGTTAAGGAAGCAAGCGAAATTGTCGTTGAACCCGCTGAAAAACCTGCTGAGAAACCGGCTGAAAAGCCTGCCGAGAAACCGGTTGAAAAAACCGCTGAAGCCCCTAAAAAGGAAAGCGCGGCAAAACCCAAAGCTCCTGCAGCAGCACCCGCGAAAGCGGAAGAGGTAGTCGAAGTCGCAGAACCCGAAGAAGCTGAGGAAGAACCCCAGCCTGAGGTATCCGAAGACTCTGAAGAAGCCGAACTTATCTATGTTGAGGGCTCAGAAGAAGTCCGAAGACAGGTCAATGGTGTCTGGCAGCACAAGCATGAGAGCTATGACTACTGGCATCCCATGGCAAGGGTCCACAAGGAGGCTAAGGAATAATGGCAATCCTCAGGACCAACGAAATCCGGACCATGACAATCGAAGAACGGGCTGATGAACTCGAAAACCTGAAAAATGAACTTATTCGGGAAAGAGCTCTTACCTCTGCAGGCGGAGCTCCTGACAATCCGGGAAGAATCGGAGAGATCAGGAGAACGATTGCCCGTATAAAGACTATTCAGCACGAGCTAAATGATATCTAAAGTGGAAATCCTGCCTTCGACCCTGATCTATCACGAATTGATAGGGCTCGATATTAAGGTAATTAACTCCACTAATCCATCATTAACAGGAATCCGGGGCAGAGTTATCAACGAGACGAAAAATATGTTAGTTGTAGAAAACTCTCAGTCCCGAGAACTGAAGATTCCCAAGGCGGATTCGGAATTCATCTTCCGGATCCCTGCCGAGCTCTCCGAAAAAGGCCGCAGATCCGATACATTCGTAAAAATTCAGGGAAACCTGCTGCTCTCACAGCCCGAAAATCGGATCAAGAACATCAAAAAGTTACGTAAATGGGGCTAAACTCATGGCAAGAGACATTGGATTGAATATACCGGCGCCATCAGAAGAATGTGAAGATGTATACTGTCCCTTCCACGGAACACTTCCTGTAAGAGGTCAGATCCTTGTGGGTACCGTGGTCAGCAGTAAGATGGACAACACGGTAGTCATTGAAAGGCAATACATGAAAATGGTGCCGAAATACCAGAGATACGAGAAGAGACGCTCGAAGGTTCACGCACACAACCCGCCTTGCATTTCCGCAAAAGTTGGCGATATCGTCACGATCGCAGAATGCAGGCGTATCAGCAAGACCAAGTCCTATGTGGTGGTCAAAGCGGAGGTGCCCAAATGAAAGGCATACGCTCAAGCATCCCAAGGGCTCTGAACGCAGGCGCCAAGATTCCATGTGTAGACAACACCGGAGCCAAGGTTGTTGAGATTATTTCTGTCAAGAAGTACAGAGGAGTCAAAAACAGAATGCCCTGCGCAGGAATTGGAGACATGTGCGTCGTTTCCGTAAAGAAAGGCACACCCGAAATGAGGAAACAGGTTCTCCTCGCAGTGGTGATTCGCCAGAAGCAGGAATTCTGCCGTCCTGACGGGCTGCACGTGTCCTTTGAGGACAACGCCATGGTAATCACGGACGAAGACGGAATTCCAAAAGGCACGGACATAAAAGGTCCGGTTGCAAGGGAAGTAGCTGAGAGGTTCCCAAAGATTGGGACTACAGCATCCATTATTGTCTGAGGTGATTGCAATGGTATCCAAACAGCCAAGAAAGCAGAGAAAGGCAAGATACACAGCACCTCTCCATATCAGGCAGAAATACATGGGTGCAAGACTCAGTGAAGGACTTACCAAACAGTACGGCACAAGAAGTGCTGCAGTCATCACTGGTGACACAGTAAAGGTCATGCGCGGAGACTTCAAGGGAACTGAAGGAAAAGTCCAGTCAGTATCCCTTATGGACGGCACAATCACAGTGGACGGAGTTATTTCCACAAAAGTGGACGGTACCGAAGTCCCGAGGCCCGTAAACCCCTCGAACGTCATGATCACAAAACTGGAAATGAAGGACGGGCGCAGAGCGTCAAGCATTAAGAAGTGAGGCAGGTGATTTTGTGACACACCAGAAAAGATTATCAGTTCCAAAGAGCTGGAAGGTCGGGAAAAAAGGTAATAAGTGGATCTCCACTACCCGCCCGGGGCCTCACAGCCAGGCACGCAGTCTTCCGCTCGGAATCATCATCCGTGACATTCTCAAGCTTGTTGACAACAGCAGGGAAGGTAAAAGGATTCTCTCCGAAGGAAAAGTCCTTGTTGATGGAATTCCCAGAAAAGACCTCAGATTCCCGGTAGGGCTCTTTGATGTAGTTACACTCCCTCTAGTAGATGAAGCATACAGGATGCTCCAGGACGAAAAGGGACGTCTGAACCTTCACAAGCTCAACGAAACTAACGTAAACAAGCTGTGCAGGATCGACAACAAGGTAACCGTCAAAGGAGGAAAGGTACAGCTTAACCTCAATGACGGGACCAACATCATTGGTTCCAATGAATACGGGACAAAGGACTCCCTGATTCTTTCCATTCCAGACAAACAGGTAGTAAAACACCTGAAGTTTGAGGTAGGAAACCTTGCAATGGTTATTGGTGGCCAGCACTCTGGAGAAACCGGAAAGATTATGGAGATCCGGGAAGTTAAGAGTTCCAGGCACAACACAGTAATGATTTCCGGAGAAACCGATTTCGAAACAATCGAAGACTACGTAATGGTTATTGGCAAAGACAAACCTGAAATCCGGCTTGGCGGTGAGCTGCGTGAGTAATCCTATGCGCACACCGGTCGTCGAAAAGGTAATTGTCCACATGGGTGTTGGAGAAAGTGGCCAGCACCTGGTAAATGCCGAAGAAATCCTCCGGACCATCACAGGACAGGGAGTCGTAAGGTGCTTTGCCAAAAGGACCCTTCCTGCTTTCGCGATCAAAAAAGGTGAACCCATTGGCTGCAAGGTAACCCTCAGAGGCCAGACAGCCCAGAAGTTCCTTGAGACCTCTCTCGGGATAATCGAGAAGACCCTTAGCAGAACCCAATTTGATTCCCTTGGAAACGTCTCTTTCGGAATTGAAGAACATACAGACTTTCCGGGTATGAGATATGACCCTAACATCGGGGTTTTCGGAATGGATGTAACTGTTGTACTCAAGCGCCCGGGAGAAAGGATCTGCAAGAGAAGAATTGCACTCAGAAAGATCCCGACTGGCCACAGGGTCACGGTTGATGATGCGATCACCTTCCTTAACGAGAGTTATGGCGTGGAGGTCATGTAAATGACAGATACAATAAACAAGTCCGGAAGAGGAGTAAACGAATGCAAACGGTGTGGAAGAAAACAGGGTCTTGTCCGCAAATACGACATTTACCTCTGCAGGCACTGTTTCAGGGAGATTGCCCACGAGATGGGCTTTGAGAAGTATTCGTAAGGTGATGTAAATGGTATTACTTGATCCTCTTGCAAACGCCCTTTCCACGATCAAAAATGCAGAAGTCATTGGGAAGAGCTCCTGTATAATCAGGCCTGCTTCAAAAAACATTGGTAACGTCCTGAAGGTTATGCAGGATCTCGGCTACATTGGAGAATTCGAATTTATCGACGATGGAAAAGCCGGAATCTATAGCGTTGCCCTTGTGGGAAGAATTAATAAGTGCGGTGCAATAAAGCCGCGTTATTCTGTCGGAACTGCCAGCTTTGAACGCTGGGAAAAGCAGTTCCTTCCAGCAAAGAACTTTGGTGCCCTTATAGTAACCACTTCAAGCGGAGTCATGTCTCAGTACGAGGCCCGTGATAAGAAGATCGGTGGGCAACTTCTTGCTTATGTGTACTGAGGAGGGAACAGGAAATGGTTAAGGAAATTGCAAGAAAAATAGAGGTTCCTGAAGGAGTTTCCGTCTCTCTCTCTCGGGATGTCTTCACTGCCAGGGGTCCGAAGGGAACTGTCGAAAGAAAGTTATGGTACCCCGGAATCAGGATAGAAGTCAGGGAAGAAGATATACTGGTGGATGCAGAATTCTCCAGGAAAGAGCAGAAAGCCATGGTAGGGACTTTTACATCTCACATCAAAAACCTGATCACAGGCGTGAGTGAAGGCTTTGAGTGTAAGATGACCATTGTGTATGCTCACTTCCCGATGCAGGTAAAAGTTGAAGGTAAAACCTTCATAATCGGGAACTTCCTTGGAGAAAAGAAGCCAAGAGTTGCTAAAATCCTTGGCGAGACAAAGGTTAAGGTAAGCGGGAGCGAAGTTATCGTTACCGGAATCAACAAGGAAGATGTCGGGCAAACTGCAGCAAACATAGAACAGAAGACCAAGATTAAGAGGTTCGATCCAAGGACTTTCCAGGATGGAATCTACATCGTGCAGAAGCCCTGAGGTGATTATGATGGCAGAAGAATTCAATGAAGTTGAAGGAACTTCCGTTTCCGCCCTTGATATGGATCCTGAATCCAGGCGCTTATTCAATGTGAGAAAGGTTCAGAAGGGGAAGAAACCCCAGTTCAAGAGAACCTGCAGCCACAAGTTCAAAAGGCTTGACAGCAACTGGAGGCGTCCGAGAGGTTTGCAGGGCAAACAGCGCAGAAAGTATGTTTCAAAAGGTGCTCATGCCCAGGTAGGATACGGAAGCCCTAATGCAGTCAAAGGCCTGCACCCTTCGGGTTATTCTGATGTTCTTATTTCCAGCATTGCGGATCTTGAGCTTGTTGACCCGTCTTTTGAGGCTATCAGGATAGCAGGGACAATAGGCGCACAAAAGAAAGCTATTATCCTCGCAAAAGCTGAAGAACTCGGGATTAAAGTACTTAACCCTGGAAGGAGTGAATAAAATGTCAGACCTGTTCAACCAGAGGAAGCTGGCTTCCAAAGTCCTTGAATGCGGGCTTGACAGGGTATGGCTTAACCCCGAAGCCTCCGAGGAAATCGCCTCCGCGATCACAAGAGAAGATATCCGCGGACTCATTGAGAAAGGCACCATTAAGGCAAAGCCTGTAAAAGGAGTTAGTAGAGGCAGAGCCAGAGCTCGTGCTGTCAAACGTAAGTATGGGCACTGCAAGGGGCAGGGTTCCAGAAAGGGTAAGAAAGGAGCCCGTACTCCCAGGAAAGAGCAGTGGATCAAAAAGATCAGGGCTCTTAGAAACAGACTCAAGGAGCTGCGTGCAGACGGAGCACTTGATAAGTCAGTGTATTGCAGACTCTACAGAAAGGCAAAAGGCGGAGAATATAGAAGCGTTTCCCACCTTAACTCCCACCTTGAGTCCGAAAAACTGTTAAAGAAAGAATAACCAGGAGGAGCTGAAGATGGCAACAGGACCAAGATATAAGGTTCCTTTCAGAAGAAGAAGAGAAGGACGCACCAACTACCACCTCCGCCTTAAATTATTAATCTCAAAGCGGGACCGTGTGGTTGTCAGAAAGAGTGCAAGAAACGTTCAGATCCAGTTAATAGCTCCAACCCAAGATGGGGACATAACGTATTCATCAGCCGTTTCGAGTGAACTTGCAAAGTACGGTTACACAGGAGCTACCGGAAATACAACGGCTGCATACCTTACAGGGCTCTTATTTGGGCTGAAAACTTTGCAGAAGGGATATGAAGGAGGCATTCTGGACATAGGACTCCAGGCTTCCTCTAAGGGTTCCAGAGTCTATGCCGCCCTCAAAGGGATTGTAGACGCTGGTTTCGACATTCCCTGCAGCCCCGACGTGTTCCCATCGGACGAGAGGATCCGCGGAGAGCACATAGCCGAATACAGAGAAGAGAGCTCAGACCTGCCAGAGCAGTTTGAAGCAACCAAAGAGAAAATCTTTGCTGAGTTTAGTTAAGGTGATTAAATGGCATTCGATCAAGATTGGGTTCCGAAAACCAGGCTTGGAAAACTAGTCGTTGAAGGACAGGTTACTTCCATGGATGAAGCAATCAAGTCAGGCCTGCCTATCAGGGAACCCCAGATAATTGATATGCTCCTTCCTGACCTGGAAGATGAGGTGCTCGATATCAACATGGTCCAGAGGATGACTGACTCCGGACGCCGTGTAAAGTTCAGAGCAACCGTAATCGTAGGAAACAGAAACGGCTATGTAGGGCTTGGACAGGCAAAGGACGTGCAGGTCGGGCCTGCTATCCGCAAGGCAATTGACGCTGCAAAGCTCAATATTACCTATATCCGCAGAGGCTGCGGGTCCTGGGAATGCGCCTGCGGGTTACAGCACACCGTACCTTACGAGGTTACAGGAAAGGCAGGCAGTGTAAGTGTGACCCTCATTCCCGCCCCAAGGGGACTCGGGATTGCCGCAGGAAGCACTGCAACCAAGGTGCTCGAAAAAGCTGGCATTAAAGACGTATGGACCAAGACCTTCGGAACTACCAGGACAACCCTCAACTTCGCAAAGGCTACCTACAATGCCCTCAACCAGGTCAACATTGTAAGGCTGCCTCTGTACTACGGTAAGGAGGAAGGCTGAGATGTATGCAGTTGTGAGACTGAGAGGTCCGGTCAACGTGCGCTATACCATTGAGGATACCATGAAGATGCTCCGCCTGCACAAAATTAACCACTGTGTGTTTGTGCCGGAAAATCCTCATTACAATGGCATGGTTCATAAGGTGAAGGACTACGTTGCATATGGAAAGATTGATGCAAAAACCCTTGCAGAAGTCCTCGAAAACCGCGGAAGGCTTGAAGGCGACACCCGCCTCACAGAAGAATATATCCGTGAAAACACGGACTATGATTCCATACAGGCTTTTGCCGAAGCCGTTGTCGAGGGAAAAGCCTCCCTTAAGGATGTCCCTAAACTGAAACCTGTTTTCAGGCTTCACCCTGCCAGAAAAGGACATGCAGGGATAAAGAGGACAGTCCAGCAGGGTGGCGTACTCGGAAACCACGATGAGAATATCAACGTGCTTCTGCACAAGATGAGATAAGGTGGTTTAAATGGATACTAAGAAGTTCAGAGGGTCCAGGACCTGCGGAGGCGGGACCCATAAAAACAGGCGTGGAGCCGGAAACCGCGGAGGCCGTGGGAAAGCCGGTGGCTGTAAACACCACTTTGTAAGAGCTATGATGCGTGGGTACAGCTATGGCAAACATGGTTTCAAGCGCCCTGATGGAGTATCAAAGGACATTTCCATAGTAAATGTTGGAGAGCTCGACGAACTTGCCCCCTATCTTGTAGAAGAAGGGCTTGCAGAAGTTAAGGACGGAGCATACCACATTAACCTTGAAAACCTCGGAATCGAGAAGGTACTTGGAAGCGGACGTGTCATGAAGAACCTTGTGGTCACTTCAGACGAATTTTCAGTGTCTGCCCGTGAAAAGATCGAAAATGCTGGTGGAAGCTGCATCGATGCCGAATAAGTAGTGTCATCCCGACCCTACTTATTTCATTCTTTTAGTAACTTTTTATATTAGATGTGCTATATACCAATTAGATGTGCTATATACCAATTAAATGTGCTATATGCCATTATCTTAAGGTAAAACACAATCTAATTAAGGTAGAACACAATCTAATATTTATTACAGTCTAAATAAATGTATATTTTGAATGGTGTAATCGATGACTCTCAGGGATACATTAGAACCGTTTTTTAACAAGTTACCTGCAGTAGCAAGTCCGGAAAAACACGTCCACTTTAAGGATAAACTCTGGTGGACTCTGGGAGTTCTGGTGCTGTACTTTGCTCTTGCAAATGTGCCGTTATTCGGGATGTCTCAGGATTCTGTTGACCTTTTTGAATCTTACCGTGCCTTCTTTGCCGGGGCTTCTGGATCTTTAGTCCTTCTCGGTATCGGGCCAATTGTCACGGCTTCTATTGTCCTGCAACTTCTTGTTGGGGCAGACATTATTAAAATGGACCTTTCAAACCCCAAAGATCAGGCATTCTTTCAGGGGGCACAGAAGTTCCTTGTCTTTGTCATGATTCTTCTGGAGGCTCTACCACAGCTTCTTGGCGGATACATCCAGCCGGACCCGGGGCTTGCCTCGACTCTTGGTGTAGGTCTGGGAGTGATCACTTTACTGCTCCTTGTTCAGATCTTTATCGGAGGCACGCTAATCCTCTTTATGGATGAAGTGATTTCCAAATGGGGGATCGGATCAGGAGTCGGGCTTTTCATAGTTGCAGGAATTTCCCAGCAGATTGTTACAGGCATCTTTAACTGGCAACTTGAGGACGGGCTTCCTGTCGGACTCATTCCCAAATGGATTTACATCGCCCAGAACACAGGGGCAGACTACCTCTTCTCCGGTGAAGGTCTGATGTTCCTGCTGGTCAGAGGAGGAATTCTCGCTCTCCTGAGCACGGTGATCATATTCCTGCTTGTGGTATTTGTGGAAAGTACGAGAATTGAAATCCCTCTCGCCCACAGTGCGGTTAGAGGGGCAAGGGGGCGTTTCCCTGTCAAGCTCATATACGCATCAGTTCTGCCCATGATCCTTGTCAGGGCTCTTCAGGCTAACATCCAGATGATAGGGATTATCCTTTCCGGCAGAGGGATTACCTTCCTCGGAGAATTCAGCGGCTCAAAGCCATTGAACGGGATCATGTATTACCTGGCTCCCATACACAGCCCTTATGACTGGATACCGTCCCTTGTGCAGGAATCCTTTGCAAGCTATGGGGCAACTGCTCCAGCTATCTGGCAGATCTCACTTCACGTCTTTGCAGATGCTGTAATGTTGATCGGAGGCGGGATTATATTTGCCCTCTTCTGGATAGAAACCACAGGCATGGGTGCAAAGCCCACAGCCCTGAAGATATTCAATTCAGGAATGCAAATCCCTGGTTTCAGGCGGAACATCGGCAGTATTGAAAAAGTTATGCAACGCTACATTCCAAAGGTTACTGTGATAGGTGGAGCTTTCATTGGAATTCTCACTCTGGTTGCAAGCCTGCTAGGTACTCTTGGAAGTGCCGGAGGTACAGGGCTGTTGCTTACAGTAAGCATTGTGTACCGTCTGTACGAAGATATTGCTTCCGAGCAGATGATGGAGATGCACCCGATGATCCGTTCCTTCTTCGGGGAGCAGTAAGGGCTGGTAACCTCTAATTGCAGGGATACTGAAAATATAGATCAGAAAGGAAAACAATCAAATAAAAGGACGTAAAAAGGGGATCTTCGAATGAACATAATACTCTTCGGGCCCCCGGGTGCTGGCAAAGGCACCCAGGCCAAAAAACTGGTTGATTTCTATGGAATCCCGCAGATCTCCACAGGAGATATCCTGCGGGCAAACGTCAGGGCAGAAACAGAACTGGGCCTTGCCGCCAAAGCATTCATGGACAGAGGAGACCTTGTCCCTGACGAAGTGCTTATAGGGATCATTAAGAACCGCCTGAACGAACCGGACTGCACGAAAGGTTTCATCCTTGATGGTTACCCCAGAACCCTTCCGCAGGCTAACGCCCTTGGCGTAATTCTTGAGGAGATCGAAAAACCTATAGACATCATCCTCAACTTCGAGGTGTCTGACAAAGAACTGGTCGAAAGGACAAGCGGTCGCCTTATGTGTAAGTGCGGTGCAAGCTACCACAAGACCTTCAACCCGCCTAAAAAAGCAGGCATCTGCGACATCTGCGGAGCTGAAGTCTACCAGCGCGCCGATGACACCGAAGAAGCTGTCAAAAACCGTCTTGAGGTCTACAAAAAACAGACCCAGCCCCTTATTGATTACTATAAGGAAACAGGCATCCTGATAACTCTCGACGGCACAAAGGACATTGATGAGGTTTTTGAAGGCATCAAGGGAATTCTGGCAAAATTTGCCTGAAATTTTTTCTACCCATTTTCCCTTTTTTTATTTTATTTCTTAATCTCTCCTGACGATTTCATGTATTCTGTTTTTCCTTAACGGATTATTCCGTTTCTTCTCTGTTTTTTTATTGGTTATTGCTTTTCCTGGAAGCTGGGGGAAGTAAAGGTTTAAATAATTTCTCATATATTGTCATATCCTATATATATGAGGTAAATCCATGACTGACGTCGTAGTAATACTTGGCAGCAAATCAGATAAGGAAATAGCGAAAAAAGCAATTGGAATCTTTGATCGGTTTGGTATTGAATATACTATTACAGTTGCATCTGCTCACAGGACCCCTGCAAGACTTGCCGAAATAATCGAAAATGCCCATAAAACCAATGTCAAGGTCTTTATCGCAATTGCCGGACTCTCAGCCCACCTTCCCGGAGTTGTGGCTTCCAGTACGGTAAGACCTGTGATAGGCGTGCCTGTCAACTCTGCTCTTGATGGTATTGATGCTCTTCTGTCGATTGCCCAGATGCCTACGGGGATTCCGGTTTCTTGTGTAGGAATAGGACGAGGGGACAACGCCGCAATTCTTGCTGTCCAGATAATGGCAGTGGAAAACATGGAACTGGCGCAAAGGCTGGCAAATTATCGAAAAGAGCTTGTCGAGATGATTGAAAAGGATGCAGAAAGTTTACTTGGCGAGCTTGTCCCAACCCAGGAGGCTGCAGGCATTTGATGCTGGCGTAATTGTTGAATTAATAAATTTGGGCTGTCTCCGTTTTCTTTTGGCGGTCCTGAAGCCATATTTTTTCAACTTTTTATTCATATTTTCCGGATTAACTGCCGTTTTCGGGTTAATGTTATCACTTTATTACAGCCATTCTCTGGCTGTTATTCTTTGAGATCTCGTTAAAATAAAGAGGTTTAAGGTATTCAGGAGGGTTTTCTTAGCTACAGAGTGATTAAATTTTAAATATTATGCGACTGCTTATCTCACTAGGAAGCTTTTCTGGAGAATCTGAACTAATATGACTGAAAACTCAATAGACGAAATGATGAAGTGGGTTATCAGCGTTGACCGTCGCCTGATACTTATGGAATCAATGAAAAAGCACACTGCAGTCCGAGCTTCGGATATCGCTCATGAAGCAAGCAGGTCTACGCAAAATATCAGTCGCGCCTTAAAAGAACTTGAGGAAAGGGGTTTAATCGAATGCCTGACTCCTGAAAAAACGACCTGGAAGAAATACATGCTTACGGATATGGGAAAAAAAGTTCTGGAAAAACTGGAAGGGAAATACCTGTAATTTAAAAAGCAGGTTATGGGCCCAGAGCCCTGAGCTTCCTATTTTTATTCAAGCTTCGTATTGTTGTAGGCATTTTTGCTCGTAGATTGCAACGGGCTGTTTTTGTGTCCCTTCTGCAAGTTTTTTATAGCCTTCTACAAGGTCAATATTGGCCCTGACAACTGAGCTTTTGAAATCTACCAGTTCTTTTGTGGTTTCCTCAAGGGTTTCAAGATAATTCTGGTTGGTGATGACGTTCCCATCTGGGACCACTCTGTCTGAGGGGATTTCAACTCCACGAACAATTGCTTTGTGGAGGACCAGCGTATCTTTTCCGATGCTGCAGTCAAAAACCACTGCCCCAAAACCGATAAAGCATCCTTCTCCTATCGTGCACGGACCGTGTACAATGCAGCTGTGAGCAAGGGAAGTATTTTTACCGATCACTACTTCGGAATGTGAAAGAGAATGGACCACGACATTGTCCTGGACATTGCAGCCTCTATGAACGGTTATGGATGATCCGGGTTCGTCTGCCCTGAGGACTGCATTGGGCCCGACGAATACATCATCTGCAATACTTACATTTCCGATAATTACTGCAGTTTCGGATATCCACGCCTTTTTGCTGACTCTTGGGTGCTGATTATGGGGGTTTGGAAAATTCATATTAAAACTCCTCGTTCATGCCTGGAAGATGCGCACAGAATCTTTTGCTGGAGATTTATATCCCGAATCCATATCTCTAATTTCAGGTTTCAAAGCTTTTTTATGATAAGTTATGACAAGTTATTTAAAACTATGTTTTGATTCAAACCCCCTGAAAATATACCCCAATATTTATTCTCTGAAATAGCTCATGAAAAGTGTAGTTCCCCTGGCAAGAAATGAGAATCTGGCAAGAAAGGAAAAGAAAAAGAAAGTTAACGGGCCACAAATGTAAAAAAATTGAAAAATAAGAATATTACGGCTCAGTAACATAATTGAAATAATATAAATTGAGGCAATAGAATTGAAGTTCAGTAAACATCCTCGGGCTCAAAGACCTTTTCTCCTATAACCTCTCCTTCGAGATTACGGTAAAAACAGGACCTGTATCCCATATGACAGGCTCCTCCGATCTGTTCCACCAGCAGGAGAAGAGAATCCATATCACAGTCAATCCTGATTTCCTTTACTTTTTGCAAATTTCCCGAAGTTTCCCCTTTTTTCCAGAGCTGCTTCCGGCTACGACTCCAGAAATGAGCAATGCTTGTCTCCACAGTCTTTTCAAGGGCTTCCCTATTCATATAGGCGCACATCAGAACCTCCCTGCTAACCTGGTCCTGAACTACGGCAAGGATCAGGCCGTTTTCATATTTAAGGGTATCAAAGTCAATCATGGGGGATAGATTACCAAACTAGTATAAAAAGAGAAGTTTAATAAAATATTTAGGAGGAAGAAGAAGAAGAAGCCATCCATTATTAAGTGATTGATCTTTAGTGTAAAAAACGACTGCATCACCCGAGTTTCGCGTCGGGATCACAGAAAATCGACGATTTTCTGGGAGTTGCACTGCAAGTGCAACAGCACGAGGTCCTTTTCGCTGCGCTCAAGAGGACTACTGAGAAATATTTCTGATCCGTACAACCTTATTCACGTTATAATGGAGTTTTTGTCACGCTCAATGCAGAGAAGTTCTGTTCTCACGGTTTGATCCCAAGAACGTCCTCAACATAAGCCCTTAAAATCTCTGCAACACTCCAGGCCTGGGCAATGCAGCCCCCCGGAGTGTAAGGGTAATCCCCATCAAATACCTCGGAAATGGTGCCTATACCTGCCATTTCAAGATGTGTATCAAAGCCTCTGAGGAGGGAACGCATATCCTCAAGGCTCTCTTTTGAGTAGTTGTGTACTTTCCTGTAGGCTTTGACATAGGGCCCAAGAAGCCAGGGCCAGACGGTTCCATTGTGGTAGGCCAGGTCCCTTAGATCAGGCCCTCCCTGATAGCGCCCAATATAAGAGGGGTTATCCATTGAAAGTGTCCTGAGCCCGAAAGGTGTGAGCAGATCCTTTTCCACTCTATCCACAATAGCCTTTTCTTTTTCAGAAGAAAGCATTGTGTAGGGGAGAGCTACTGCAAAAATCTGGTTCGGACGGATCGACGGATCTTTAATCTGATTTCCTGCTTCATCCTCGGACACGAGATCATAGAGGCAGTTTGTTTCCGGATTCCAGAAAACTTCTTCAAAGTTAGAGGCCACCCCGGCTGCAAGAGTTTCGTATGAAGACGTTTCTTTACCAAGAAGGCCTCCGAATCTGGAGGCAGTTTTTAGAGCATTATACCAGAGGGCATTGATCTCACAGGCTTTACCTGCTCTTGGAGTGACCGGCTCACCCTCTATTTTAGCATCCATCCAGGTCAGTTGAGGGCCCTGCCGAATAAGATAATCAGAGTCCATGCCGATTCCAAAGTCTGTGCCCTTACTATAATTATCTATGATACATTCCACAGTATCCCAAACAGATGAGAGAAACAGCAAATCTTTTGTGTATGCGAAATATCGGCCAAGGGCATGAATAAACCAGAGAGAAGCATCCACTGTATTATAGGCTGGCTCTCCTCCGAAAGAAGGGAAATTGTTAGGGATCAATCCTCTCCGGCAGTGCCTTGCAAAGTTTTTGAGAGTGGATCTGGCTTCATCGAATCGGTGTGGAACTAAAAGAAGACCCGGGAGAGAAATCATGGTGTCCCGTCCCCAGTCAGCAAACCAGTGATATCCAGCAATCACCGACTTCTTGCCTGTAACGGGATTCTTCACAATAAAAGAATCAGTTGCCCTGAGAAGCTTAAGAGCAAAAGGTTCGGTAAGCCTGGAATTAAAAGCAAAAAGATTCTGTCGATAGACCTCCCTTGTATGGAGTTCCTCAACTTGCTCAAGAGTCAGAGAAGAAATGTCTTCGGTTGAAGCAACAATAAAAAAACGGGAAGTTCCCAGTTTGAGTTTGCTTTCGAAATAACCGGGGTTAAAGTTGTCTTCCTGGAAGGCTAGCCCGCGTTCCTTTTCAGCATCGTACTCAAAATTATAGTACCACATCGGATCACGATGGTACTGGAGATTGGACAACAGCGAGAAAGAAAAACCATTGGAACTTTCCAGTTTTAATCTTGTAGAATCAGCTTCCTGATAAAAAGAAAGGTATCCTGAGCGAGTAGTAGAATGGAAATCTCTTGAGTTTACCATAGGGAAAATTCTTAGCAAAGCTCCCTCTTTTCTGGATTTGATATCATAGATAATACAGGTAGTATTATTATTATGAACCATAAAGACCTTTTTTTTCACGGTAAAAACGTCGGGCTGGTAAACCCAGAGGGGGAAAGGGGCAAGAATGAATTTGGAAAGGTAATTGAAGCCCGTTGGAGAAACAATGCCTGGATATTTATGGGTCGCAAGTCGATAGACTTCTTCATTGACAGAAATTTCCTCATCAAGGGAAGAAAGTAACAAGACCCTCCCGGGTGAATTCTCTGGAGCTGCTACGAGTAGGCCATGATAGGTCCTTGTTCCGGCCCCTATAACTGTAGAGGAGGCATATCCTCCAAGCCCGTTCCCTATAACCCATTCTTTGTTTATACCTTCTTCATAAGTAGAAAATGAATCTGCTCCAAGCCTGATCCCACTCATACATATCTGATTAGGATTTGATTTATTATATAGTTGTATGTTTGGAAGGAGGGTTTTAAACAGAGAAAGAAGCATACAGTATAATAAGATTTAAGATAATTATATTTCAATTGTAAACATAAACTATTTTAGTTGTACAGGACATAAGAAAGTGAGAATTATGAATCAAGACCTTTTAGAAATCCTTGTTGACATCTTCAAATCATCCGGATACAATGTTATAATATCCAGCCAGTCTGATATCCGTGTAGAGAAAAATGGGCATCAAGCTTATGTCATGTGCGCCCTGAAACCAGACTATGAGGAGATAAAATCTTTTTCCGAAAAGATAGAAGCTTGTACCGGTATCTATGTGACGACTCAGAAAATTTCTGGAAAACTGAATGACTATGCAGCTGAACTCGGAATATACATATGGGACAGAGATGAACTGGCTCTCCAGATCGGAAGGGCGGTTCTGGCAAATATGGAACGAAAATTGAGTGCTTATCAGACTGAATCTGAAACACCTTTAAAAGAATCTCGGACCCGGGTAGAAACTCCCCCTAAACTCACGGAAGAAAACTGGGAGGAGGAATACTTCAAAAAGGAGTTTTACTCCGATGGGAGACTTGTACCACTTCAAGATATGCCTGGAGAAACAGAAAAAATCTCTTTTGAACCCAGAGCCCTGCGAAAGCCAGTTGAGGAAAGAAAACCTTTAAAAAAGCTTGAAAACGACGAGGTTTCCAGAATTGATCCATATGATATGCTAAACATAGAATCTGTAGAACCCAAAATATCTAAAGATCAAGCAATTATCATTGCAAAACCTTATCTCAGCAGCCCTAAAGACGTGATTTTGAAATTCGTACCTTTCTGGAAGTATTCTTACAATGTTGAGGCCGAAAAACGGTTCAGGTCAAAAGTTATGAGCATTACAGGAGAGGGAGAGGGCTATCTTAATGCTCTGAACAAGTCAAAAGAAAATATTGATATAGAAGGTTTTGGGACGCCTACCAGGATTCCGGCAGTGCAATATGAGGTAAAGCGGCCGAATGTAGATAAAAAACAGGCAGAAAAGATCCTTCTTAATATAATAATACAGGAAAATACACGCGAAATGCGCTTTAACAATCTGGAAGGGCAGGCAATTATCTACGAACAGAAGAGCATCAGCCCAAAAGCCAATGAAATAGAACTCGACATGGATCTTGTATATATTCCTGTGTGGGAAGTAAAGGGTAAACGAAATTCTCTTGAGATCAATGCTTATAATGCCAGCGTGCTTGAAGAGCCCATAGATGAAGATGCCGAATTCCTTTAAATGAAGTCTGAAAAAATATTAGAAGAAAAATATATAAGATAGGAAATATATTTACATATTGGGAAAAGATAGATTCCTAAGAGAAGAAATCCACAATCTGCTCTTCGAAGACTTCTTTGATAAAACTTTTTCAGGAAAAAGAGACGCCATCTCGCACAAGCGTTATATGTATTAGATGCAAGATTATATAACTCTGAGGAGTTATCTATAAGCTGTAACGGATGGCATTTTATAGAAGATTAAAGTCTTCAGTGTTTTAAACTTATCAAAAATAAAAGAGGTATATATAAATGATTGAAGTAACAGAAAAAGCTGCTGTAGAGCTGAAAACACTGCTGGAACAGGAAGGGAAACCGGAACTTGCACTCAGGATCTTTGTTGCTGGAGTGGCCTGCAGTGGAGTCCAGTACGGACTTGCCCTTGATGATGAAGTGAAGGAAGACGATGTGACGATAGAAAGCAACGGAATTAAGCTGGTAATGGCAAAAGACATTGAGAAAAGCTTCACTGAAGGCAGCATTGATTACGTTGAAGATGAAAACGGGAAAGGCTTCCTTATCCGCAATCTCGGCGCCGGTGGCGGATGCGGTACCTGTGGCGGATGCCATTAAATAAAAGCAAAACCGTGCAGGGGCATTAAAAATACCCGAACCTGAAGAAGCAAATAAAAAGTGAAAACAAAGGAGAAGGGGATCTATGATTCCAGGAATGGGAGGCCGGGGGACGAACCCGGCCAAAATGAAACAGATGATGAAGCAGATGGGGATTAATGTTAAGGAGCTTAAGGACATTGAAGAGGTAATTATAAAGACTGCGGACTCGAACATAATTATTGAGAACGCAAATGTCACTATAATGACAGTCCAGGGTTCGGAAACATATCAGATTGTAGGTGATGCAAAGGAAGTCCCAAAATCTCTGGAAATCCCTGCCGAAGACATCAAACTCGTAATGGAGCAGACCGGCGTCTCCGAAGAAGAAGCCAGGAAAGCCCTGAAGAACTCAAACGGAGATCTGGCAGAAGCCATTGTGGCACTTTCTTCTGCCTGATTCCTTTTCTTCATTTTACTAACTGTCATCTTTTTAAAAATTCAAATCTGGATATTTCTGCCTGAACATTTTATTTCAGGCGTTATCCTGAGAATTAACTTCAAGATTTTTTATGAGTACTTTTCAGGACTCCTTATCCAGTTCACCGTGATAACCTGAGCTGAACACTTCAGTATTTATTTTAATATGGTTATAAAGTCCCTCAAAGGTGAGGAACTTGTCTATTAGTTCTTCTGTACCGCAGACCATGGATAGGGCTGGAGAGGTATTATTCGGAACTAAACAGACATGCCATCAAAAGAATTAAGGGGAGATTTCATTTTACGGTAATCCCTGGATTTAAGTATGAAGTCGCACGTGCCCTTCGGGACTTAGACGGGGTGTCGGATAAGAAGTGCAGTACTTCAGAAGAGTTGAGCCTGATATTATAGAAAAACATAGATAAAAGAGAGCCGGAAAATAAAAATCAAGTAACAAAATAACGAGACGAAAAAAAGACAAAAGTAATAAAACTTAGAAAATGATTTCAAAAGAATTAATATATTGAAAAAATACAAGAAGTGTGTAAAAAACAATGGTAAACAAGATAGACAAGAAAATAGACAAAGTAATAAGATAAGAAGAATAGCCGGATTCAAAGGAGAAAAACAACAGTAATAGCAAAAAATCAACGTCAAAAAAACATTTCAAAAAAACATTTCAAAAAAACATTTCAAAAAAACAATTTTAGAATAG